>JBEPWN010000046.1:0-11470 GCA_041642395.1 Marinilabilia sp.
AGGCCATCAATATTCGTTTTGTTATGGGAGAAGAGCATTCAATGAGATTACATACTGATAACCTTGTGAAAAGGTACAGCAACCGGACTGTTGTAAAAGGGGTATCGGTGGAGGTTAGTCAGGGTGAGATTGTGGGGCTTTTGGGTCCAAACGGGGCCGGAAAAACTACAACATTCTATATGATTGTCGGACTTATCACTCCCAATGAAGGGAAGATTTATCTTGATGATACAGAAATTACCAGTGAACCGGTGTATCGACGCGCTCAGAAAGGCATCGGGTATCTGGCACAGGAGGCCAGTGTTTTTAGAAAACTCAGCGTTGAAAATAACATTAAGGCTGTACTTGAAATGACCAGTTATTCGAAAGAGTACCAAAAGGACCGTCTCGAAGAACTGATTCAGGAGTTCGGACTCGAACATATCCGTAAAAGTCTGGGCATTCAGTTGTCAGGCGGAGAGCGGCGAAGGACTGAAATTGCACGGGCCCTGGCTATAAATCCAAAATTTATTCTCCTTGATGAGCCGTTTGCCGGGGTTGATCCAATTGCGGTACGTGATATTCAGGAAATTGTATCCCGCCTCAGATATAAAAATATTGGCATATTAATTACCGATCATAATGTACATGAGACCCTTTCCATTACTGACAGGGCTTATTTACTTTTTGAAGGAAATATTTTGAAGGCAGGGACAGCGGAAGAGCTGTCTGAGGATCCGGATGTGAGGCGTGTGTATCTGGGAGATGATTTTGTGTTGCGTCGTCGTGATTTTGGACATATTAAGAATTCCTGAAATGAAAGGAGACTAAATATTAATTTGCCGGATTAAAAAAGAACATTTAAAATTTGGAAAGCCAGTAAAAATTGTCTTACTTTGCACTCGCAAAAAATTATGCGGACGTGGCGTAATTGGTAGCCGCGCTAGATTTAGGATCTAGTGCCGAGAGGCGTGTGGGTTCGAGTCCCTCCGTCCGCACAAAAAAGAAAAACCGCCTTTGCTGACTTCGTGTTTAAGCAAGGCGGTTTTTTTCATGCCGGTAATTTTGCGGGGTTTAAGTCCCGGATTTCAAAAATAATTGACTGTAATGAGGTAACTGTTTGGCAACTTGTAAATGCTTCATTATCTTTGCACTCGTTTTTGTCGCAGGCTGAAGGTGAAAATTTTACCAAACGGACATTCCGGCAATACAGCTATAATATTAAAATATTTTTCGCATGAACATTGAGAAAGAATTAATTGACGATTTAAATGCGGTAGTTCATATCACCATTAACAAGGATGATTATGAATCGCGGGTAGAGAAGGTATTGAAAGACTACCGGAAAAAGGCGAACATGCCGGGTTTCAGACCGGGTAAAGTGCCGGCCAGTCTTGTCAAAAAAATGTATGGTAAGTCTGTTTTGGTGGATGAGATTAACAAACTCGTTTCCGAAAATCTATCCAAATATATCAGCGAAAATGAGATGAACATTCTGGGGGAGCCTCTTCCTTCTGAAAAACAACAAACCATCGATTTCGATCAGGATGAGCAATTCAAATTTTCATTCGACCTGGCATTGTCGCCCGAGGTAGAGGTTAAGCTTAGTAAGCGGGATAAGCTGCCTTACTACCAGATAGAGGTGACCGATGACATGATAGAAGGTCAGAAAAAAAATGTGACCAGCCGGTTTGGAACTACTGAACAGCGTGAGGAAGCCACTGAAAACAGTCTTCTTAAAGGTGACTTTGTTCAGCTTGACAAGAGTGGAAATGAACTGGAAGAAGGGATTAAGGCTGAAGATGCAGTGATGTCTACTGCGATTATCAAAAGCGATAAAGAGAAGAAAAAGATTATTGGAGCCAAAGTGGGTGACGAAATTGTCCTGGAGCCCAAAAAAGCATTCCCAGATGAGACGGAAATCTCTTATTTGCTGAAAATTACCAAAGAACAAGCGGCTGAAATTGATGGAAAATTCAAATTCACTATTAAGGAAATAACTGAATACATTGATCCTGAATTAAATCAGGATCTTTTTGATAAAATTTTCGGGCCGGGAAAAGTAACCAGTGAAGAAGAATTTACCGCTCAGGTAAAAGAAGATCTGGAGAATACCCTTAAGATGGAGTCTGAGTATCGGTTTTCTATTGATGCCAAAGAGAAATTAATGAATAAGGTGGATATGAAACTGCCTGAAGACTTTTTGAAACGTTGGATAAAGGCTACCAATCAGGGTAAGGATGACCAGGATCTCAGCGATGAGCAGATCGAAAATGAAATGCCCCGTTTTCTTGAAGATTTGAAATGGCAAATCATCCGGAATGAAATCATTAAAGAAAATGATATCAAAGTTGAGCAAAAGGATGTAGTTGATTTCGCAAAAAAATCAGCACGGCTGCAATTTATGCAGTATGGACTCAACAATGTGCCTGACGAACATCTCGAGAACTATGCCATGGATATGCTGAAAAATGAGGATCAGCAGCGTAGTATGACAGAAGGAGCCATTAATGACAAGGTGATGGAATTTGTGAAAGAAGCTGTTAAGGTTGATGTGAAAGTAGTTTCACGCGATGAGTTCAATAAATTGTTTGAAGAGAACAAAAAGAAATAGATATAGTCCCGATACACGATCATTAGATTTGTTTAACGTCCCACCGGGGCAAGCAATTATTTCTGAAAAACCTGAAATTATCTCTGTTTTGGAAAACTTTTAGTTTTCAGAATGGTTATATTTTCAGGTTAATATGTTTTTGGATGTTTCGTACTTTCAGGCAAATTTTACTAAATTAGCAAGGTTTAAAATTCAAAATAAGAATCATGATTGATCCTAAAGATTTTCAAAAATACGCCACCAAACATATGGGAATTAATAGTTTGGTGCTTGATAAATTTACGGCGATAACCAATAGTTATATTTCGCCAACCATTATTGAGGAACGCCAGTTGAACGTGGCCAGTATGGATGTATTTTCACGTTTGATGATGGACAGGATTATTTTCCTGGGTGTTCCCATTGATGATTACGTAGCCAACATCATTCAGGCTCAACTGCTGTATCTGGATTCTGTTGATTCAACCAGAGACATCAGTATTTATTTCAACACCCCTGGTGGATCTGTTCACTCCGGCCTCGGTATTTACGACACCATGCAGTTTATCTCCTCAGATATTCAGACTATCTGTACAGGAATGGCAGCATCGATGGGAGCCGTCCTGCTCACAGCAGGAACCAGAGGAAAACGATCTGCATTGAAACACTCACGCGTTATGATTCATCAGCCGATGGGTGGTGCACAGGGACAGGCTTCCGATATTGAGATTACTGCCCGGGAAATTTTGAAGTTGAAAAAAGAACTGTACGATATTATTGCTCTGCACTCGGGTAATACTGCCAAAAAAGTGGAGAAAGATTCAGACAGGGATTATTGGATGACATCCGAAGAAGCTCTGAAGTACGGAATGATTGATGAAGTACTGGCACGAACAACCAAAGCTCAGAAGTAGATTGTTGAATAGAGCATCCGGGTGTGATGTGTTGATATTAGTTTTGAAGAAGAAGATAGAATAAGAATTATGGATAAATGCTCATTTTGCGGGAGAAGCAGGAAAGATACTAATCTTCTTGTGGCCGGGGTTTCCGGACACATTTGCGATAGTTGTATAGATCAGGCAAACTCTATACTGGAGGAGGAACTTAAGAAGAAAAATTCTTTCGAAGTTGGAGATGTCAGGTTATTGAAACCTGTTGAGATTATGGCTTTTATGGACCAGTATGTTATTGGTCAGGAAGAAGCTAAAAAATATCTTTCTGTGGCTGTCTACAATCACTATAAACGATTATTGCAAAAGGATGATGGTGATGAGGTAGAAATTGAAAAATCTAATATTATTATGGTGGGCGAAACCGGAACGGGTAAAACCCTGCTGGCACGTACCATCGCCAAAATGCTTCATGTTCCGTTTACCATTGTGGATGCAACAGTACTCACTGAGGCCGGATATGTAGGTGAAGACATCGAAAGTGTTTTGAGCCGCCTCTTGCAGGCTGCGGATTATAATACGGAGGCTGCGCAGAAAGGTATTGTTTTTATTGATGAAATTGACAAAATTGCCCGAAAGGGTGATAACCCCTCTATTACCCGGGATGTGTCTGGTGAAGGTGTGCAGCAGGGATTGCTGAAATTGCTAGAGGGATCAGTGGTTAATGTGCCCCCTCAGGGTGGACGCAAACATCCCGATCAGAAAATGATTGCCGTTGACACCAAAAATATTCTCTTTATTTGTGGCGGGGCTTTTGACGGTATTGATCGTAAAATTGCCAACAGGCTCAATACCAAAGTGATGGGGTATGCTGCCAGTCAGGATAAAGAGCACATTGATGAAACCAATCTACTTCAGTATATTTCACCCCAGGATTTGAAATCCTTTGGATTGATCCCTGAAATCATTGGTCGTTTGCCTGTTCTTACTTATCTTAACCCTCTTGATAAAAGCATTTTACGACGAATTTTGGTAGAGCCAAAAAATTCAATGGTCAGGCAATATAAAAAATTATTCGAAATAGATGGTATAGAATTGGAATTTACCGATGATGCTTTGGATTATATTGTGGAAAAAGCTGTTGAGTTTAAACTTGGAGCCCGCGGATTGCGTTCAATTTGTGAAACCATTATGATCGATCATATGTTTCATACACCATCAAAGAAACCTAAAAAATTATCGATTGACCTCGATTTTGCAATCGACCGTATTGAACGTGTCAATATAAGACGACTGAAAGCAAGTTGATCGTAAAATATTATAATAAAAAAAACCTGCTGTTTTTTAGCAGGTTTTTTTTTGACACTTAGCCTGCTTTTTATGAAAAATGCAGAAGGATCATTCTGTGTTTTCAATCAAAATATCTTATCAATTGTTGAAATTAAGAATTTCAATGTCATACGATTCATCTTACATTTTATATCTAACAGTCTAACGGTCTATTGTCTAATGGAAAGGCATAGTTAAACTTATTCTTCAATTCTTATTTCGCTGGTGAGTTCCATTGCTTTTTTGTAAACAGCAGAAACACCACAATATTTCTCTTCCGAAAGGCTAACGGCTTTTTCGATTTTGTCTTTGGGCAGATCTTTCCCTTTAAATGAGTAGATGACATGCATTTTGTTGTAGTGTTTTGGGTGTTCTTCAGTCATGTCAGCTTCTACCGTTACATTGAAATCATCGAGTTCGACCCGCATTTTCTTCATCATTGAGATGACATCCATCGCTGTGCAGCCTGCCAGGGAAAGAATCATTAAAGGCTTGGGACGTACCCCTTTATTTTCTCCGCCTACTTCAGGAGATGCATCAAGAATTATTTTGTGGCCGTTAAGTTCTGTTTCAAAAGACATGTTGCCACTCCAATTTAAATCTACTGCTGTTTTCATGGTATTTCTTTTTGTGAGTTTTTGTTTTAATATAATAATAATGAAACGTTATTCGTTTGAAAGAATAGTAAAATATAGTAAAAAAATTTAAACGAATGGTCTGTTTTTTTGCGTTCAAATATTTACATATATATATAAATTGTGTTATAGTGCAAATATAATCTTTCTTTTTATATTTGTATAGTAGCTAGACAATCGATGTCAGCATGTTGCATATTTTATTGATCTGTATTATGAAAAGAACTCCTGATGTTAATAGTTATGAGGCTGTTGATTTAAAATCGTTTGATATTTTTAAAGGATTAACAGATGCTGAACTTGAAACACTGAATCAAAGTCTGACATGTGAGAACCGGAAAAGAGGCTCCATAATTTACAATGAAGGCAGCCGTATCAAAGGTTCTTATATCGTAGCCCGTGGTATCCTTAAGGTATACAAAACCGGCTTCGATGGCAAGGAACAAATCATCCGGTTCGCCAAAGAAGGCGATTTAATTGGATTTCGTTCAATCGTAAGTGATGAACTTGCATGTACTTCAGCCCGTGTTATCCAGGATGCAGTACTGTGTTATTTCTCTGGCGATGTGATTACTAATTTTATTAAAGGAAATCCTGAATTTGCTATGTCGCTAATGCGGCTTACCTGTCGCGAACTTGGGGAATCCAATAAATATCTTACTGACATTGCTCAAAAAACAGTTCGTGAGCGTTTGGCCGAAGTGTTGTTACTTCTGATGGATACCTTTGATCTGGATGAGGAGCATACTTTGCAGATTTCACTTACAAGGGAGGAGTTGGCCAATATGGTAGGAACTGCCACTGAATCGGTCATTCGGTTGCTTTCTGAGTTTAAATCTGATGGTTTAATAGAATTGCAGGGTAGAAAAATTAAGCTTCTCAATATTCCAAGATTGATAAAGGTCGGGAACGTTTATGTCTAGATGGTGGCCGGAGATATCTATTCCCGAAAAGGATGCTTTTATTGATTTGACACGCGAATGCACGGGGTTGGTTTTTTTACATCATTCGCTGGTTTCCTATCAAACATGGGATACATTTAAATTTATAATTGGAGGAAAATATTTCCATGATAACTTTACGGGGGGGCAGAAGAAAAATACTCAACCTATAAACATGATGTAACCCTCAGTCTTAAAATGATGCTTCCTTTACAACCTGTTGCTAAGGAAGTTCCTGATTTTAAAGTTAAGGATGAGGAGGGCTACGGCAATATTGAAGTGCTCAACGAAATTGTTCCTCTTATTTGGACAGATAATCCGCATAAGCCCATACGCCGGATGGGTAAATCAATATAACAAAAGTAAAGTTTGTAATTTATTACCAGGTCACGGTCCCGAAATTTTCTCCAATCGAAATTACCGTCAATTAATCACCAAGGCTTTGCAATGGGTTGTTTTCGATTAACGGTATAGCGATATTTTAAGAGGCTCTATAGGCAAATCCTTGGTGCCTCTGGAGTAGCCCCGGGCAATAGGTTTTTCATCTGAGGGTTCCGGAATTACTTCCATTGCAGATAACGCGCTTAGTACTGCTGCTCCGGTGGGAGTGAACAGTTCTGTTGGGATTGGTCCGGCGACAGATGGAATACCATTTTGTTTGATCATCACTTCTGTTGCTGGTGCCGGAACGTTCAAAATTCCGTGCGAAAAACTAATGGAACCTCCGCCCCAGCTTACCGGGCAGGTAAGTTGTGCTTTTACCGGTGCTGATAATTCCTGCAGTCCTATTACTGCCCCCATAATGTCGATGAGTATGTCCTGTGCTTCATGTAGCCATGCCTCAGGTTCTTCATCATGATGATGATGTGATTTGTCACTTGAAAAATGGTGATGCCCATGATGCTCTGACATGTTAAAATCAAAAGTTGCATGGGCTTCTTTTTCGGCACTGATAAGATGATTGAGAACACGAAGGCCGAAATCGCTGTATTCTTTTGCGATCTTGAATTCATCAAAAAGATGTTCCAGTATATGAATGGCTTTTGATGATGACAGATGTCCATGATGATGCTCTACCAGAATATAGAGACGGCTGCATTTGTCAGATGTTTTAACGTGGCGAACAGATGCCCGGCCCAGCTTCTCAGCTGCAGCCTGCATTGCTCCGGTTACTTTTTCAGCATTGGCACCTGCGTCAATTAATGCTGCTGCGAACATATCACCGGCAATTCCTCCTTCAGGATGTATGTATAGTTTCATATTTATCGGTTTTTAGCTATAAGACCTGCTACAACCGCAGCACGAATGCCACCGTCGATGTTAACAACAGCAAGATTGGGAGCACAGGAAGCCAACATTGAAGTGAGCGCTGCTTCCTTTGCCCGGAATCCGTAACCAACAGATGTAGGCACTCCAATTACGGGAAGGGGAACCAGTGACGAAACGAATGGTGCCAGGGCGCCTTCCATGCCTGCTACAACAATTACGGCTGTTACTTTGTTTTTCATTCCTTCCATCACTGCATCAAGCACCCTGGTAGGATGGGCGATGCCACGGTCTTCAAAAACATGGGCCTTGACACCCAGACCTTCCAGTGCCAAAGCACATTCGGCTGTGACTGAGTGGTCGGCTGCTCCTGCACTAATAACCAAGACGTTTCCTCTTGGTTCGGGCAATGTTCCGATGGACAGCAGAAGAGGTGTTTCCCGGATTTCATAGCTGGCCATGAAGTAAGAACCAATTTCTTTGTTGTGAGGGCTCCGTGATATCAGCACCCGGGCATGTTTTGACAGAAAGGCTTCGGCCATCTCAATGCTTTGACCGGATGTCTTGTATTCGCCATAAATGATTTCAGGAATATTAATGCGGGCACCGCGGTTTACATCAGCAATATAATTACGGGCTGTTTCCATCCATTCCAGAGAAAAGTGCTGTCGGGCTTCATCACGGTTCATTTTTCCAGATGATATCTGGTCGTAAAGTTCGTCAAATGTCATAATCTCAGTATTTTATCGAAGGCGTTTTTTCTGGCGCCTTCAAGATCAAGTGTTACGAATGTAGCAATTTGTTTGCCTGTATCGGTTGTTTGTTGCCTGAATTGTGGTTCTACGAGTTTTAGAAACGTCGTTTGGCTCCGGCATTCGATGCGCAAATGGTCATCATCATCAAGGCGGCAACGAACATGATAATCACCAGTGGCTTTTAGTATCCGTTGTTCAATGCTTCTAATTGCATTTAATCGTTTTGAGGTAATTTGTGTGCCATAATTGAACCGGGTAGCCAGGCAGCTTTCCATGTTGGCTATTACCGGATCTGCACCCATGGTAACAGCCAGTTCGCGGGCCTGATCTTTTGTAATATTCAGATCTGCAAGGGGGGATTTTATTCCCCCTTTGCGCAACGCTTTTACTCCCGGGCGGTAATTCTCTGAATCGGAGGCGTTCGTCCCGTCGAATACAGGGGCATCCTTTCTGGAAATAACCGGATGAATGATCTGCCCTTTGCAATGGTAGCAACGGTCAACAGGATTTGTCAGGATTTCAGTATCAGGTAGCAGGGTAATCACTTCCAGATTGGGGCATCCCATATTGCCGGCTTGTATCCTTATCTCTTTTTCCGTAGCCCGGTTGAATCCGTTGTCGATCCAGACAGGAATAACATCTGTTCCTGCTTCAATGGCACATCCAAGGATAGAGCAACTGTCGAATCCGCCTGAAAACATCAGGTAAAACCGGTCGGTTTTTTTCAGGTATTTGATTAATAGCTCTTTCAAATGTTAAAAGTTTGTGATTTCAGCGAGTGCAATTTAATAAAAAATTGTCAGGAGTTCATTTTAGCTAAATATGGGCCATGAACAGAAACTTCTTTTGTATGTTCTTTTTTATGAGGAATTTAAATTGGTCTCCTCTGGTTGCAGGTTTGGCAGATATAAAAAAAAGTTAGACTTTTGTTTCAGCAGGGTTGTCTTTTTATAGAGAACAAATAAAAGAACCCTTCTGCCATGCCGTAGCTACTGTTGCATTTAATAAATTGGGTTACTTAAATTTTATGTGATTTTTCTATATGCAAGGCGGGGTTTGTTAAGAAAAGCCGTAGCGGCGGTTAAAAACCCAACGAGGCAGAAAGGAAAAAAGTGCTTGGAATTAGTGAAATAATTTTGTAATTGTGACACTAATGTCAGGATAAAGTGAAGTATGAGTGAAAACAGATTTTTGCTTTTTTCAAAGAGAGAAAATAGCATTTTATCATGAAAAATACGAAAATCAGTCATTCTTCGAACGATGTTTTATACTTGATATGACACATGAGGATGCCTGTAGCACATACACAACGAAAAACTTTAAACATGGAAAAAAACGGTTACATCGGGTTAGTAAAATCGGCATTGGAAAATTATAGCGATATGTCGGCTTTTAGTGATTTTAAGGGCGATACCATTACATACCGTGAAGTGGGAAAATATCTTTATAAATGTCATAGTATTTATAAAGCGCTTGGTATAAAACCAGGTGATAAAGTGGCGTTGATCGGACGAAATTCCACCAATTGGAGTCTGGTCTATCTGGGAGCAGTTACCTATGGCGCTATAATGGTTCCCATTCTTCCTGATTTCAGTTCGTCCGACATCAATCATATTGTCAATCATTCAGGTGCAGTGCTGTTGTTTTCTGCCGATACCATATTTGACAAAATTGATGAGAATAAGATGCCTGCCCTCAAAGGGATTATTTCAGTCAATGATTTTTCTGTTCTCATTGATAAGAATGGGAAAGTTCAGAAGGCTTTGGATAAAGCACGGGATGAAGTTGAAAAAACCAGCGGACAAATTAAGATGAGCAGCCTTAAATTTTTTAATCCGGCTCCTGACGATGTTATGGTTTTGTCTTATACATCAGGTACCTCGGGGTCATCTAAGGGTGTATTGCTGCCGCATCGCAGCATCTGGTCCAATGTTCAGTATGCCCGGGATACTTTTGATATTTCACCGGGTGAGCGAATTGTGTCTTTTTTGCCATTGGCGCACGCTTATGGTTGCTTGTTTGATTTTTTATGGCCTTTTACCGAGGGATGTCATATAACTTTTCTTTCGCGGACACCTTCCCCTCAGATTATTACCGAAGCCTTCCGGAATGTAAAACCACATTTGATTTTGTCGGTTCCACTGGTACTCGAGAAAATATTTAAAAAACGTATTTTACCAAAAATAGAGAAAGGCAGTGTTAAAACGATGTTGAAACTGCCGGTTCTTAACAAACTTGTATATGGAAAAATCCGCAGTACCCTTATTGAGGTTTTTGGGGGTGAATTTCGCGAGATGATTGTAGGCGGGGCTGCCTTGAATAAGGATGTTGAAATTTTTCTTCGTAAAATTGGGTTTCCGTTAACGGTAGGATATGGCATGACCGAGTGCGGACCTCTGATTAGTTATGCTCCCTGGAACGAAACCCGCATGTATTCAGCCGGACGCATTGTTCATCGCATGGAAGTGAGAATCGATTCAGAAGATCCATACAATAAAGTAGGTGAGATTCTGGTGAGAGGAGAAAACCTGATGCTGGGCTATTATAAAAATAAACAGGCAACCGATGAGGTGCTTGATGGTCAGGGATGGCTTCATACCGGTGATTTGGGGATAATTGACGAGGATAATTATATTTATATAAAGGGACGCAGTAAAAATATGATCCTTGGTTCTTCCGGTCAAAACATATTCCCCGAGGAGATTGAAGCAGTCATCAACAACAAGGAATATGTTCAGGAATGTCTGGTTCGGGAATATGACGGAAAAATTGAAGCGCTTGTTTATCCTGATTATGAAGCGGTAGATGCTGAAAAACTTGAGGAGAAAGACATTGAAAAAATTCTGCAAAGAATAAGAAGAGAAGTAAATAGCGAATTACCCGCGTTTATGAATATTTCCAGAATAGTGCTTTTCCCGGAAGAGTTTGAGAAAACACCAAAGAAGAGCGTTAAGCGATATAAGTATTTGTCATAATATCATTTTTCCATGGAAATCATTACACTTATAGAAAACCTTTCTTATCAGCAAGGCTTAAAAGGGGAGCATGGTCTTTCTTTTTTGATAAAAGTTGATGGCAAGCA
>JBEPWN010000047.1:0-11445 GCA_041642395.1 Marinilabilia sp.
ACCTACCATTACTGTCATGTACACCTTATGCCCCAAAAAGTAATTGGGGTAGCCACTCGCAATGACATTCATGCTTAAGGGTTTTGTGGGTTTAGAGGGGGCGTTTTCGGCAAGGTCTAAAACGCCCCCTCTAAACCTACACACTTGTATGATACCATGTCATTGGTAGTAAAACGAAGCAATCTTATCTCACAAAAAAAAGTTTCCACTCAACTGTCAAAAACAATTTTTCCACTTTCCTAAAACCTAACCCCTACTCATCCGAAAAGTGAATCAATACCCGCCTGTAAACAGAGAATATTTTTGATTTTGAAACAAATCCCATATATCTACCATTCTCTACCACAGGCAGATTCCAGGCTCCGGTTTCTTCAAATTTACGCATCACCTGATCCATATTCTCCCCCGATTCTATAAATGCGGGAGGGATGGTCATCAGATTTTCAACTTTTGAGGTATTGTACATTTCATCGTTGAACATGATTTCCCGGATGTCGTCGAGTAACACAATGCCCAGTAATTTTCCGTCATCATCAACCACCGGGAATATATTTCTTTTGGCCTTTGCAATCACCTTCACCAGTTCGCCCAGTGTTTGATCGGGACGAACTGTGAGAAAGTCAGTTTCCAGAACTTTATTCAGACGCATAAGTGTAAGTACTGCTTTGTCCTTGTGGTGGGTCAGAAGCTGTCCTTTTTTTGCCAGACGTTTGGTATATATGGAGTGTGGCTCGAAATACATGATGGTGAGATATGACACGGTGGAGGTGAGAATGAGGGGAATAAACATGGCATATCCGTTGGTGATTTCTGCAATAAGGAAGATGGCTGTGAGTGGAGCATGCATCACGCCTGCCATTAATGCTGCCATTCCGGCCAGAGTAAAGTGAGATACGGGCAGATCAACCCATCCTAAACTGTTGGTGGTTCGTGCCATGAGAAAGCCGGTCACCCCACCGGTAAAGAGGGTGGGGGCAAAAATTCCTCCTACGCCACCACTCCCGTTTGTGGCTGCAGTGGCAAATACTTTGAATACGATCAGCAATAGTAAAAACCCGAGTATGACCAGATGGTTGTCCCTAAGGTGATAAATGAAAGTGTTCTGAAAAAGAACATCTGTATTGCCACTTAAAAGGGCCGTGATGGTTGAATATCCTTCCCCGTATAAGGGGGGGAATAAAAAGATCAGGAGACTCAGGATTAATCCACCGGTGAGTAATTTGGCATACGGGTTTTTGATCTTGGCAATTTTTTCTTCGGTGTACATGCTGCCCCAGGTCATGTAATAGGAAATAAGGCCGCCAAGAATTCCCAGCACTATGTACCATGGCAGATTGTTCAACAGAAACTGATCCTGTATGTGAAATGCAAATTCTGCTCCCTTGCCAAGAAAAAAATATGCAATTGATGTTGCCGTAACAGCCGAAATAAGAAGCGGAACGATAGAGGCCATGGTCAGGTCCAGCATCAATACTTCCAGAGTAAATACAAGACCGGCGATAGGGGCCTTAAAAATCCCTGCAATGGCACCTGCTGCTCCACATCCCACAAGCAAAGTGATGGTTTTGTAGTTGAGGTGAAATAAACGCCCAAGAGATGAACCGATGGAAGCCCCGGTTAATACAATTGGTGCCTCGGCACCTACCGATCCTCCAAAACCGATGGTGAATGTACTTCCGATAACAGATGAATATGAGTTGTGAGATTTCAAATGTCCTCCTTTGCGCGAAAAGGCATGAAGTATTTTTGTGACTCCGTGACTAATGTCGTCTTTTACTATATAGCGGACATACAAAACAGTGATCAGAATTCCTATCATTGGGTATGCCAGATACAGCCAGTTTTGGTGATCCATTGCGAAACCCTCTGTAAGGAGCTGATTCGTGTAGTGAATTGTATTTTTAAGTACAACTGCTGCCAGTCCGCTGCCGACGCCGACGATAAAACTGAGAAATAGTGTAAGCTGTTTTTGTGAAATGTTTTTGACCCGCCAGATTAAAAAGCGCCCTAATAGTTTTGAAGCTGTTTCCATGAGGACTTTTCGTGTTGTATTGTTTTTTCGATTGTGATAAATTTTTTAAGCCGGGTAACTGAGGGCATTGGTTGTTTTTTAATGATGAGTGAAAAAAACAGGACAAAAGAAGTATCCTGAAGGGTTTTGATGGTGTTGTTCTGTTTTCTGACTGATTTTCACTTATTAAAGGCGCAAAGGTACTTTTTTAAGGAATGATATTCAAACCATGAGTAGTTAAATAGTGTTTGCAGATTCATACTGAAAAGTAGTCGGCATTTGTATATACGTTTCAAAGCAAAAGGCCCGGCAGATTTTGAATTCTGCCGGGGCTTTAAAAAAACGTTGAATTTTGTTATTTGGCAGGAATATTCTCAAGTGTATCCACCAGAAAATCCCAGAATTTATTTACCGTTTCAATGTTTACCCTTTCATCAGGCGAATGGGGTGATTCAATAGTGGGGCCAAATGAGATCATATCCCAATTGGGATAGGCGTTGCCCAGAATTCCACATTCCAGTCCGGCGTGAATGGCCTTGATTTCGGGAGTTTTCCCCCATTTTTTACGATAAACCTCCTGCATGGTTTTCAATATTTGCGAATTCATATTGGGTTTCCATCCCGGATATTGACCGTCGAACCATACATGAGCACCGGCCAGCAGAAAAATACTTTCAAGGGTGGACTCCACATCTTCTTTGGCTGTGTCTACCGATGAGCGAATCAAGGCTTTTACCATCACTTCTTTGTTGTGTGATTTTACAATGGCCAGATTAAGAGAGGTTTCCACCAGGCCGGGCATGTCAGTGCTCATTCGTATTACTCCGTTTGGACAAGCCTGAATAGCGTTGACCAGATCATCCTGGGTCATCTGATCCATTACAAAATGTTCAGGAGAAGATGCTTCTGTTTTTAATGACAGCTCCGGCTCTACGTTTTTATATTCATTAACGAAGATCTGTTCAAATTCGGCTACTGTTGCTTTAAAGTCATCCATATTTTGTGAAGGCACGGCTACATCGGCAAAGGCTTCGCGTGGAATGGCATTTCGAAGGCTGCCACCTTCAATGGATGAGAGACGCACATCGTGATGTGCAATAATATGCTTCAGAAGTCTGAATATGAGCTTGTTTGCGTTTGCGCGCCCCATATTAATATCAATGCCAGAGTGTCCGCCTTTTAGTCCGGTGAGGCTAATCCTGAATGCATTGTGGTTTTCCGGAAATTCCTCTTCCATATAGGTGAATGTGGCGTTGGCATCGGTTCCTCCGGCACAGCCCACATAAAGTTCTCCTTCATCTTCAGAATCCATATTTATAAGGATATCTCCTTTCAGGATCCCTGGCTTCAGATGATTTGCCCCGGTCATACCGGTTTCTTCATCCATGGTAAAAAGAGCCTCGATGGGTCCATGTTTGAGGTCTTTGCTTTGCAAAACAGCAAGAGCAGCAGCGACACCGATCCCGTTGTCCGCTCCAAGCGTCGTCCCATTAGCTTTAACCCATCCATCTTCGGAGTATGCTTCGATTGGATCTTTATCAAAATCGTGTTGTTTATCGCTGTTTTTTTGTGGTACCATGTCAAGATGTGACTGAAGCACAACTCCTTTTTTATTTTCCATGCCGGGAGTTGCCGGTTTTCGGACAACGATATTTCCCACATCATCCTTTATGGTTTCCAGTCCTAGTTTTTTTCCTTCCTCTTCAACAAAATTAATGGCTGCTCCTTCATTTTTGGAAGGACGGGGAATTTGGGTCAGTACATGGAAATATTTCCATAAAGCGCGGGGCTCAAGATTTGATATGTTTTTTTCCATTTTTTTATGATTTTATTGTTTTGTTTGAATTTCTATTATTGCGCCGGTATTCGGGTCTAGTTTAAGGGTTGTGCCAGGATTATCGAGCAGGGAAGCCGGCAGTTGGTGAAGGCTTCCAAATTGTCCGATAAGTACTTCCTTTTGATTCAGTAAAGTGGTGCGGTCAATAATTTTAAGGGTTGCTTTTACTGGTTTGCAATAAACCATTCCCGATCGAATATTATCGTCTTCAGGGATGCTAAGGGTTTGTCTTTTGGGAATAGAATCGGTTTGTATGTCAACATAGACGGGGGTCCCGGTCATATCTGTGACATCAGCAAAGCCTTTTTGTGATGAAAAGCGAAAAAGCACCTCGTTGATTTGAGTAGAAGCTTCCGGCAGGAATGTGAAGGTTTTTCGGACTGTTTCTGTTTGTTTCTTTCCTTTAAAGAGAGAAAGATATTGTTGTTCCATTTGGTCTATTTCCTGAAGAGTCAGCTTGTAGGCTCCCTCATCGGGAGGGAGATTCTGCATGTCACTTTCAAGTAAGCGTCTGCGGGACTCGCGTAACCGGTATATTTCGTTCGCAACTTCTTCGGCGGTAGCTGCACTTGATGTTTTTATCAACTGCTCTTCCAGGAAGGGAATGTCATCAAATGAAATGTCAACAGATTCTTTTGTTTCGGCGGATGAGGCAGTTTTTTCCTGAGTCATAATTTCCTGTGAAGAGAGATTGAAACCTTTAAGTATGCCATCGGGAGTAAGACTGACAGCTGCTCCTGCCGGTGTTCCTTCGGATGTTATGCGAAACAAACGCCCGTGATCGGGAATTCCCTCTGAATATATTCTTGCATCAGTGATGTTCCATTCGGTATTATCTTCGGTAATAATGTCCGAAAGATTGAGGTAACGTTGTGAATATCTATAGTAAGGGCCTCTTTTTTCGATGGCTTTTTGCGCAGTTACTTCAACTTTTATAACTGTTGCCGGCAGGTGATAATAAAGTCCGGGGGTGGTTGCTTCTGAATATCCTGCCGGAATGAAATCTGCTGTGGAAATTTGCCGGGGAGCATTACACGATACGACTAGTGTGGCTAGGGCTAATAGGAAATATACTATTTTCATTTTTAATTGTTTAGTTATAATCAGCAGTTCGTTAAAATATAATAATAGGCTGTCAGGTAATTGCTTATGTACTCCGACTAAGGTATTAATTACGGACAATTGAGTCCCTTAGTATGGATTATACAGGCGTGATAGCTGATAGAGTCAAAGTTAGTAAAAATCAAGGTTTATGAAATATTATTTTTCAGTGTTTTGAGCAAAGGCAAGTCCCAGTTTATTTATAATATCGCTGGCAATCATACTTCTTTGGCCGGCTTTTGCAGCCAGATCGCCGGCTGTGCCATGAATATAAACAGCCGTCCGGGCCGCTTCCATTGGTTCGATGCCTGCAGCCAGCAATCCCAGTATAATGCCGGTTAGGGTATCACCACTTCCTGCAGTGGCCATGCCTGGATTGCCCGTATCATTAAAGTAAACTTTGCCGGTTGTTGAAATTACAGCGGTGTAGGTACCTTTAAGAACCAGGATAATATGGTGTTGTACCGCGAAATTTATAGCCATATTCAGACGCTGGAAATCATTTTGTGCGGGGCCGGCAAGTCTTTCAAATTCTTTGGGGTGGGGTGTAAGAACTGCTTCATTAGGAAGAAGTCCGAGCATTTCTGGATTGGCGCTTAAAATATTCAGGCCGTCAGCGTCAATGACCATTCGTTTATCATGTGCGGCTGTCAGAAATTCTTTAAAAGCACGCTGGGTATTTACGGAAGTTCCCAGTCCGGGACCAATGCCAATGGCCGAAAAAGATGATATATCCGGAAATTCTGTGAACATAAGTTCCGACCGGTCCACACTCACCATTGCTTCAGGAATGGATGTTTGCAGTATTGCGACTGCGCTTTGTGGTATATGCGTGGTAAGTAATCCCACACCCGATCTCAGACAGGCATGTGATGCCAAAAGTGCCGCCCCGGTTTTTCCATAACTACCGGCAATTAGTAAGGCATGCCCCATGGTTCCCTTATGCGCGAATTTATGGGGTGGACGAACCATTTGTTGTACATCGGCGGCCTCAGTAATATGCCAGGGTGTGTCGGTATTGTTGATCATTTCGGCATTTAACCCAATGGGCAATACGATCCACTGTCCTGCCTGCTCGCGGTTTTCGGGCAACAGAAAGGATAATTTCGGCATTTGGAAAGTGAGTGTAAATGTTGCTTTGACGATGTTTTCCCTGTTGTTGTGGCTGTTGTCTTCACTGAAAAGGCCTGAAGGCACATCAATAGATATTGTTTTGTGGAAAGTCCGGTTGATAAATGAAACAATACCGGATGCTTTCTCGTTGAGAGGCCTGTTGAGTCCTGATCCGAATAAGCCTTCGATGGCCACCATCTTTTTTTCAGGTTTTTCAGGAAAAGGAGAAACTGAAAGATCTACAATTTCTGCCGAAGACATTTTTAATAGCCTTTTCAGATTGGTGGTGGCATCGGGTGATAGTTTTTCGGTGCGGTAAAGATAAGTTGTTACCTTGCATCCGTCATTGATGAGCATTCGGGCAATGGCCAATGCATCACCCCCATTGTTGCCGGGACCTGCAAATACGCAGAAAGACGAAGCAGGGAAATGAGCGGAAATCCAACGGAATGCTTGTGTGGCAGCTCTCTCCATCAAGTCGATAGAGTTGATGGGTTCGTTTTCGATGGTAAAGCGATCCACTTCACCTGTTTGAGTTGATGTGAGAATTTTCATACACAATATGAGAAATAACACGTTTAATTTTACAGACAAAATGTACTTTTGTATGTGCTTTTGTTTTAATTTGCACTTTTTAAAAATTATTTTTGTTTATGCATCAGGGTTTTGGAAAAATCATTGAATTTTCCAGGCATTAAATTCATTTTTTATTTCAATGAACTGTTAAATTTTTGCAAATCGAATGACAGTCAAATATTTAAATTTAAAATTGCAATAATTATTTTTTCAATATGATATAATTCACCTAACATTTAATCCGAAGGATCGGGAGTAATGATTTATGGTATATAACTATAGACACGAAAATACATGTAAATGTTTAAGAATTACAGAAAAAAAATCATTTAATCTTTTTCATTCATGAGTTTTCGTTATGAGATGTTCAAAGATCAAAAAAAATCAAGCATCCGTAGATGAAAATCGAGACGAGAGTAATTGAAAAAACAAAATTTGAGAATTCGATGCAACTATATAATTAATAATTATATTAATTATTTTCAAAATCTATTTTTGAAGTAGGTTGAATATCAGGATAACTGAACATTAAAATTAATTATTTTTGAAACGAAGTTTGACGAAGTATTCAGATTGGATACCAAATAAATCTAAATTTTAAAAAAAAAACAAAAAGAATGGACACACCATCAAAGAAAGTTCCTCCAGGACAACTGGATTTGGAGACTCCTTCCAGAAAGCATCCTCAGGGGTTATGGGTACTGTTTTTCACGGAAATGTGGGAACGGTTTAGTTATTATGGTATGCGTGCACTACTGGTTTTGTACCTTACATCTTTAATCGTAAATGGTGGATTTGCATATGCAGAAAACCATGCTCTTGAAATTTACGGTATTTTTACCGGATTGGTTTATCTGACACCCATTATTGGTGGAATATTGGCCGACCGGTTAATAGGACAAAGAAAAGCCATTATTATTGGTGGAATCATAATGGGATTGGGGCAGGCCGCACTGGCTTATTCCGAGGCGGTTATCAGTATGGGCAGTGTTTCAGATCCAGAAGCGCTTGAGGTATTACGTGAGTACTGGCTCTTTATAGGTCTGGGTCTTATTATTATTGGTAATGGTTTTTTTAAACCTAATATCTCTACCATGGTTGGGCGTCTCTACGCTGATGGAGATCCACGTAAAGACTCAGCGTTTACGATTTTCTACATGGGAATAAATCTCGGAGCATTTTTGGCACCTCTGGTAGCAGGATATCTGGGTGAATCTATTGGCTGGTCCTGGGGATTTGGATCTGTAGCAGTTGGTATGTTCATTGGTACCGGGTGGTTTTGGGCTCAGGAAAAGAAACTTGGTACCATTGGTTTTGGTCCCAGCCGGACTTTCAAAGACGATAGTGTCCGAATGAATGGTCGTGATTGGCTCGACATCGGTGTCTGGACTTTGGGTATTATTCTTTTTATCTATCTTTTTGTGAAAATCTGGTGGACGTTGCCGGATGCCACAATGGATTGGATCATTCGTGGTACTGCGATTATTGCCATATCAGCCATCGCCTATCTTATTATTAAAAATACAACCGGAAAAGATCAATGGAGTAGAATGGGTGCCATTCTGGTTTTCTGTTTCTTTAATGTTTTCTTCTGGTCAGGTTTTGAGCAGGCAGGTGGAACTTTTAATCTTTTTGCACGTGATATGACGGATCGTATGTTGGGAGATTTTGAGATAAAAGCCTCCTGGTTCCAATCGGTTAACGCTATTATGATTGTTGGTTTGGCTCCTGTATTTTCAATTTTATGGGTATGGCTGGGAAGACATAATCCCAATACTCCGGTGAAGTTTGGCATGGGATTGCTTTTACTTTCGCTCGGTTTTGTGGTTATGTTTGTTGCCGACACCAAAGCTTCTGCCACTAATTTGATTAGCCCCATGTGGCTGGTAGGTGTTTATCTGTTGCATACAATGGGTGAACTTTGCCTGAGTCCTATTGGATTGAGCATGATTAGCAAGTTGTCGCCACCAAAAATTACTTCATTGATGATGGGACTTTGGTTTGCTTCTATTGCTCTGGCCAATTATCTGGCAGGTGCCCTTAGAAGTATTTTAGAAACATATATGCCCGATATGAATCTTTTCTTGTTCCTTGTAATGACTTCAGGATCAGCTGCATTACTTATGTTTATTATCTCGCCATGGTTGAAGAAGTTGATGCGTGGAATGTACTAATAATTACATCGCTGATCAATAAAATAAAAGGGCTGGCCGGTAATACCGGTTAGCCTTTTTTATTTTTGGAAATGTTTTTCAGTGAATTGTGTGTTATTTTTCTTAAATGCCTCTATCACAAAAAAAGCGAAACATATTGCTCCGCTTTTTTGTGATAGAGGCATTTATATTGCCTCTTCTTCATTGGCCCTTAGTGAAAATAATTAATAAATAAAGCGCTCCCGGTAAAGGGGCGCTTTTATTTCGAAGATAGGATTATTAGAAATATTAATATTTATCCTTATCCATTTCGTACTTAGTACCGTCACTCTTGTACTTTAGGGTTTGTTCATTCTCACCACTTCCAACGGTAATTTTGTAAATTGTATCACCGTCTTTTTCAGCTTTTTCAGCTTTGGTTACTTGTTGGCCTGGAGCATCGTTCTGAACTGCTTGCATTACTGCATCGGGAACTTCACTGATCTGGATTTCAGTAAAATCCTTCTTGCCTTCTGTAATCACTGCATTTTCATCCACATTATTTGTGGCGGCAAATGTCATTGGCATAGCAGCCAGCATCAGCAGGCTCACCATTGTTACAAAAATTTTCTTTTTCATAATAATTAAATTTTATAGATTAAACATTAAATTATTGAATTTGGGATTTTATATCCGCTTAATATTTTAATGTGCGATAAATGTGCCAGCATCTGCGCAATATTTCTTTTGTGTTGCATTATCACCTTTAAATCAGTAATATAAAGAGATTTTGAAAAGTGCTACAACTCTATTGATTGTTTAACTATGTGGATGTTTCTCTACAATATGTGTGGATTGTGTGGAGGTCATTTCAATATTATATGACATGATGGCCTGGAACATTGAAATTGAATTTTAATGTGCATTATTTTCTATACCATGTAATTATCGTCATAGTGAGTGCCTGTCCCAAAAGTGTCTGGTGCATAATGACTTTTGTGGGAACCTGCAGATCCCTGAAAGTTGCGAATGGTTGTTAAATTAAAATATATTGTTTAATTTCGTTAATTAAATACTGATTAATTGATGATTATATAGTTAAAACAGTATATTTTATTATCCCTAAAACCGAAAGTTATGAAAAGGATTTTCACTGCAAGTATGTTTGTTTTTCTGTTTTCTGCTTTATTAATGACTCCATGGACGCAATTAGAGGCACAAACCACCATTGATTTTGATAATAACGATAATTGGACGTCAGGTTCGGGAAGGATCAATGGATATCAGACTGATCATATTTATCAGGAAGGATTGTTTTCAGCCACCGGTGGTGAGGCCCGGCGACAAACTGATTCTGATAAAAATGGTTATCCCGGAGCTCTTGGTTCTTATGCTTGGTGCTTGCGCGACAGATCTTCTGTCGAGTGGACAATCACAATTGCTTCAGGCGGTGTTGGTAATTTTACTTTGGATATTCGTCGTTGGGATGAGGATCCCACTCCTGATTATGATTTGGAATTCTCTGTCAATGGGGGAGATGACTGGACCCTTGTTGAGCATATTGACAATGAAGTTCTTGACAACAGCAATGCCTGGAAAACCTTTAGAGGTACCATCAATAGTAGTAATGACGAAATTCAGGTGCGTTTGAAGGCTACTGCAGGCACCGAGCGTATAATGGTGGATAATTTTGTGTGGCATGATTACGCAGTTACCGGGATGTCTGATGAAACTAAAGCCACCTTTTCTGTTTGGCCAAATCCCGCCACTGAAAAGATAAATATAGATACAGAAAATGGAATTGCCAGAGTTGAATTGATTAGTATGAGTGGTCTGGCAGAGATGGTGCTGAACCCGGGTGGGGGTAAATCAGTTGTCTTGCACACATCCGATTTGCCCAGGAGTATTTATTTACTCCGTTTGGTATATGTTTCAGGGCAAGAAAATATGATCAAAGTAGTGTTGCAATAGTATCCGTAAAAAAAATATTTATTCGATGGTGTTTAAAGAAAATGAATTGCTTTCCTGAAAAGTTTAAGTTCTCATTAATAAGGTCATTAATCGATAGATAAAGAATGTGGTTTTGCAGAAATCCCGATGTAGGGTTTGTTGTAATTTACAATAATCCATTATCTTTTTAAATGATTTGGAAAACAACTGCAAACATGTAAAACATTTTACATGTTTGCAGTGTGATATAATTACTTTCCGATTGCCCGGTTCAATTTGCCGGATACAAACCCTTCTTCATCTACAGATGAATCTTTAAAACCAATATTTTTAAGTTGCTTGTTCAATTCGGGCATAAGTTCTGTTAAACGAGGCAGATCAGTCGGAGACACCTCAATGCTTGCATTTCCTGAGCGATATCGTGTGCGCACATCTTTAAAGCCGTGACGGGTGATCAACTCTTCGGCTTGCTCTACCATTTTAAGTTTTTCAACGGTGATGCCTTCACCGTATGGAAAGCGACTGCTGAGGCACGGACTGGCTGGTTTGTTCCATTCGTGAAGATCAAAATGACGGGCCATTTCACGGATGTCATCCTTCTCAAATTCACAGTCGGCAAGCGGACTCAGTACTTTATATTGGTCAGCTGCTTTCAGTCCGGGGCGGTAATCTCCCAAATCACTTTTGTTGCTGCCGTTGATCATGGTATGTCTTTTGAATTTCTG
>JBEPWN010000048.1:0-11013 GCA_041642395.1 Marinilabilia sp.
GAAAGACATTGCCGCTCTGCCCTCTTCCAACCTCTTCTTCGTTGCGCGAAGGGTCTGTCATTGCGAGGGCTATGCCCGAAGCAATCTCTAATAATATACACGCTACTTTAAACTACAGCCAATATCCACAGACTATTAAAAATCTAACGGTCTATTGATTAATCGATTTTAGTAAATCAGTCAGTAGTGGGATTTTACGTACTGACAGACCCAAAGATAGAATTAGATTGAAATAAAAACAGAGCAACTGAAAAAGTTGCTCTGTTTTTATTAAGAATATACCATAAACATTTATGGATTGGTTTTTCCCGCTTGCAATGACGCCAATCTCTGACAATACAGCACAAAAGTGAAAATAAATTATTCAACCACCGTGGCAACCGAGATTTCTTTTACAATTTCCTGCCCGCGCTGGATTGCTTTTTCATTCATTGGTAAAAAGTGATGATGGCGTTCCGGCAATGACTTTCTAAGGCCTTTAAGTACATTTTCCATTTCCACCACCGGTTTCACCTTCAAATACGCACCCAGAACAATCATATTGAAAGTACGTGGCGATTTCATCCGGGCAGATTCTTCCGCTGCGTCAATCAGGAAAATATTAATATCATTCCGTTCAGGATGACGTGTAATGCCGTTGGGATCGTAAAGCAGCAGCCCACCGGGTTTTAATTTTGATTCAAATTTATCAAGTGATTGTTGGTTTAGGATAATGGCAGTATCAAAAAACTGCACAATGGGTGAACTGATAGGGTTTTTGCTCAATACAACAGTAACATTTGCTGTTCCACCGCGCATTTCGGGCCCATAAGAGGGCATCCATGAGACCTCCTGTCCTTGCATCACACCTGAGTAAGCCAGGATTTTACCCATCGACAAAACACCTTGTCCGCCAAAACCTGCTATTATGATTTCTTCCTTCATGCGAAAATAATTTAAATCATTAAACATCCTTCAAATCGCCAAGCGGATAAAAAGGAAACATATTTTCTGCCATCCAGTTGTTGGCTTCCACCGGTTCCATTTTCCATCCCGAATTACAGGTAGAAACCACTTCAACAAAAGAAGTACCGGGATTCTTTGTTTGATTTTCGAAAGCTTTACGAATGGCCTTTTTTGTTTTACGCACAGCAGCTGGAGTATGAACAGCCTGACGTGTTACATATCTGGTTCCGGGAAGTTGAGCCACAAGCTCCGTCATTTTCAGTGGATTACCATCCTGTTCAGGTTCCCGTCCAAAAGGACAAGTGGATGCTTTCATCCCTTTTAGTGTAGTAGGCGCCATTTGTCCACCTGTCATTCCATAGATTCCGTTGTTTATGAAAATCATTACTATATTTTCACCACGGTTGCATGCATGAATGGTTTCAGCAGTACCAATAGCAGCCAAATCACCATCACCCTGATAGGTAAATACATATTTCTCGGGCATCAATCGTTTGATAGCCGTTGCCAATGCAGGTGCTCTGCCGTGAGCAGCCTCCTGGCTATCAATATCAAGATAATTATACATAAATACAGAACAACCTACCGGCGCAATTCCAATGGTTTTGTGTTGGATATTCATTTCCTCAATAACCTCGGCCACTAATTTATGTGCCACTCCATGACTGCAACCAGGGCAATAATGCATCACATTATCGGTCAATACACTGGTTTTGGAATACACCAGATTTTCCGGTTTCTTAATATCGTTGATTACTTCTTCCATTTTAATTTCCTCCTGTCAGTTTTTGTACAAGCGCATCTGCCACTTCTCCTGGAGAATGCACCACACCTCCATACCGTCCAAAATGTTCAACCTTTACTTTTCCATCCACAGCAAGCTTCACATCTTCTACCATTTGTCCGTTGCTCATTTCAACGGCAAGGATCCCTTTCAATTGCCCACTTAGTTCAAGAATTTGTTTTTTAGGAAAAGGATAGAGCGTAATGGGCCTAAGCAAACCTGTTTTTATTCCCCGCTCGCGAAGAATTTCAATAGCGGCCGCTGAAATCCGGGCACTGCTGCCATAGGCGACGATCAAATAGTCTGCATCCTCTGTATCGGAAACTTCATAAAGCACTTCTTTGTCTTCAATTTCACTATATTTGGCCTGCAATTTATGATTAAAAACTTCGTGGGCTTCTGAATCTAACTCAACAGAGGTGATAACATTACGCTCCCTGTCTTTTGTTTTTCCGGTTGTGGCCCAGGGATACATATCAATGATTTCTTCCTCGGTCCAACGTTCCTGCTGGGGTTTTAGTTCGACTTTCTCCATCATTTGACCAATCATGCCATCGGAAAGTATCAAAGCAGGATTCCTGTATTTAAAAGCCAGGTCGAAAGCCAATTCAACAAAATCAGCCATTTCCTGCACCGATGAAGGTGCCAGAACAATAAGCTTATAATCCCCGTGCCCGCCACCTTTTACAGACTGAAAATAATCAGACTGAGACGGCTGAATGGTCCCAAGTCCGGGTCCTCCACGCACTACATTAACTACCACACAAGGCAATTCGGCACCTGCCATATATGATAAGCCTTCCTGCATGAGACTAATACCGGGACTTGACGATGAAGTCATAACACGTTTTCCACATCCGGCTCCTCCATACAACATATTAATGGAAGCGACTTCGCTTTCAGCCTGGAGTACCACCATTCCGGTGCTTGTCCATGGCCTTAAAGCCATCAGGGTTTCCATGACTTCCGACTGCGGAGTAATAGGATATCCGAAATAACCATCGGCACCACAGCGAATAGCTGCTTCGGCAATAGCTTCATTACCTTTCATTAACCTTAGTTCACTCATTACTTAATTGTTTCATTAATGCTGAAGCTGATTTAATTTGAATTAACCTGCATAAATGACTTCGTCGAACTTCGTTCCTCTGCATCAATTTTACCTGCGATTGCTTGTATTTTTTGATATTTGAACATCTTATGACGAAAACTTATGAATTTGACAGGTTACAAATTCTCCATCAGACCAATTCTAATCTTTTGCGATAAACTGAAATGCAACTGTCAGGACATACAACAGCACAATTCGTGCACCCGTTACATGCATCAGGATTGGCCATAAATGCATAATTATACCCTTTCCCATTTACCTCTCCGGCCAATTCTATTACATTTGTCGGACAAGCTTCGACACAAAGCGAGCAACCCTTACAGGTATCAATGTCCACTTCTATTGCTCCTACCATTTTTGCCATAACAATTCTGTTTTGTTCGTGATACGATATTACGAATTTAGAGAAAAATTGTAATTCATCCCTATGATTCTCATCATTATTTCCTATAAACAAAGCGAATATACATAATTACAAATCGTAAGCATTTAAAAAATCAGACAGTTAAGTTAGTTGTTTATATGCATTCTATATTTTTGCAATCTCTCTGCCAATTCATCCATCCTGTCAAAAGAGGTTTGTGAAACACAAATTCTAAGACCTTCATTGCGCAAACTCCCGGTGGTATTCAGTGTAATAGCACTGATCCCATACCGGAGAAGTCCGGAAAGCAATTCCTCGCTGCTCATTCCAGGATATCCAATGGTAAAATAAAACCCATCAGCCAACTCTTTGTCTTCATCCGTGTCATAAACCAATTTAAACCCGTTTTTCAAGAACAAACTTTTCATCACCCTGGCGCGTTCGCCATATTCGCGTATATGTTCCAAAAATTCAAATTCACCATTGTTCACCGCTTTCAGTAATGCCGATAACCCCACTTGCGACGAATGAGCAGTTCCGGCAGTTGTAGAATATATGGCATCCTGCAAAATAGCTCTTCCAAACTGATCGGTATTGAAAAAATCCAGCAAACCGGCAAATCTTTTTTCAAACAATGTATTGGATATTAACAAGCTGCCTATTCGCTGACCGGCGTAACTAAATATTTTGGAACTGGAAAACAGCAATACATAATTATCGGTGTAATGTGCAATTGTCGGCTGAAAAGGCGGCTGACCGGGAGTTCCGTAATGTTCTCTAAAATCCATCCCGAAATAAGCCAGGTCCTCCATCACAACCACTCCGTATTTATCGGCCAATTCACCAATAATCTGCAACTCATTAGAGGTAAAACAGATCCAGGCCGGATTGTTTGGATTTGAATACAGAAAAGTACTGATATTTCCTTTCCTCAGATAGGATTCGAGTTTTTCCCGCAATTTGTCACCACGATAATTAAACACATCAAAACTTTCGTACTTCATACCCTGGATGATCACCTGTCGCTTATGTACAGGAAAACCCGGATCAATAAACAGGGTGGTATCTTTGGCTTTATCACGGCGATTGGCCACCATAAAAGTCACAAAGGACGATTGCATAGAACCAACCGTGGGAATACATTTCCCGGGCTCAATATCCACATTCAGAAAAAGACTTGCAAACCTTGATAATTCATTCTTCAGATCACTGGTCCCCTCAATAGGCGGATAAGCCGATGCAACCCCGTTTCGCAGAGCCTCAATTTCAGCTTCGATGCCAAACGCAGGAACACTCAATCCGGGTACTCCCATTTCGGTACGAATATATTTTTCTCCGGAAATATCCTGAAGCCGGTTAACCAACTGAACTACCTGCCTGATGGTGCAACTTGCCAGACTGGAAATATTCAGTTCAGACTGTAATTTTTGAAGTGTCTCCTTCATGATGGGAAACGAATGTTTATTTGACATTACATTCTTTGTTTATTTTTCATACAATTTACTAAAAAAAAATAAGCAGTTCCTATGATAAGAATCAAGTTTCAGTCCGGGAACCGGGAAATGATCTTATCCGGATAAAAACAATCTTTCACTTCCACATGCAACTAAGGAATATCAGGATTGCATATAATTATTCACCAACTCAATAATCAATAATCAGGTAAAAAAAACTAAACGCAGAGACGCAGAGACGCAAAGACGCAAAGTTTTTATTATCAAAGAGCTGAAGAAATACCAGTCAATGCATATGTAGCTCTTTATCACGTATTTGCAAAAGTTTAACGGAGTATTGAATAATGATTCATTGCATAAAACAGAAAATCATACTAAATTAATAACAGACAAACACGTATAACACGTATAATCTGTATTCTATTTTTAATCACAAAAAATCAAGTATTATGAACATGGAACCAGGAAATCACCCCGTAAAAATATTCTCAGGAAGTGAGGAAGATGTAGCAAATTTAAAAACCAATCTTGAAAACCACAGCATTCCGGCTATGTATCGCGACGAAATCGAGGATAAACAGGCAAAGGGTTTAACCGGAACTCCCTCCTCCTTAGGTGATCTTTACATCAATAGTTCTGATGTAAGAAGAGCAGATCCACTTATCAAAAAATTTACATCGCAATTAAGTAAATAATCATTTATAAACCGGGCTGTCAATATCAGGCCCGGTTTTTTTGAACAAAAAGTTTGCTGCATCGAAAGATCAACCTTTTATTCCCTTTAAATTTCACCGGCGCAAATCACTGGCCGCTTCTTTCTTAAATTATGAAATCCCTTTAAATTCAATGGCTCCATAAAATTCCTTTTAACTTTTCCTGCACAATAATGATTTTTAATCATTTCTGTAACATATTTATTAGAAAACCATGCGACTTTGCACTATTTTTGTGTATTTGAGAATAGAACACTGATTAAGGCCACCAATAAAATTGAAAGGGACATCGTCATAAAGAATTATAATAAAATATTACTCATCCTGTTGGCAATTATTATAGGACTGCCACTTTTAGTTTCCCTTGTATTTATGCTGCCAGGCATACAAACACGGATGGCAGAGAATATAACCACACGGCTGAGTAATGACCTGAATACAGAAATTTCAATCGGCCGCGTACAGGCTTTGCCATTTTCGGGCATCAGACTAAAAGATCTTCTGATCCGGGATATAAAAAACGATACCCTTTTCTTCGCCCCCCGTGTTCATTCAGAAATCGATTATTTCTCCATACTGAAGAAACATCTTTACATTGGCCGTGTCACATTTAAAGATCCTGTGATCAATTTATCAGAATACGATGAAGGAATGAATTTCACATTTCTGATTGATTCTTTGGGAAAGGCTCAGCCTGATTCAATAGAATGGCATTATTCCGTCAGAGGATTCAAGATGGAAAACGGCAGCATTGATCTTTCACACTCATTATTGACCAATCCATCGCTGAAACGTGACAAATTATCATTTTCAGACTTTAACATTGATCTTTCCAGAACATCGAAAGTTAATGATCCAATTGATTTCAACCTCAACCATCTATCGCTGACCGAGCGCAGCGGTCTAATGCTGGAAGGTGCCAGCATGCATGGAAAAATCAGGCCCGACAAGATTACCATTAATGATTTCATCCTGAAAACCATTGCTTCTGAAATCAATATTAACTTACTCGAACTGCCTGTTAATCCTAAAGAGAACACCGACCGTGAGCAGCGCTTCAATTTAGGGTTAAAAAAAGCACTTATATCATCCAACGAGTTAGAACTGTTTTTCAAAAATATTCCGAAACCGGATAAACCCTTTGGACTTTCCGGTGATATTTCAGGATCGTTGCAAAACATCAAAGGAAGGAACATTCGTCTTTCATGGGGAAACGAAACAGTTTTAAACACCTCTTTCGACCTGACTGACCTGACCAATTTCAAAGAGACTTTCATCTTTACGAATATCGAAAATCTTCGGACAACTCCATCAGACATT
This sequence comes from Marinilabilia sp., assembly GCA_041642395.1. Classification (GTDB taxonomy): domain Bacteria; phylum Bacteroidota; class Bacteroidia; order Bacteroidales; family Marinilabiliaceae; genus Marinilabilia. The sequence goes on from JBEPWN010000048.1 coordinate 6,692, forward strand.
GGAAAAATTATTGAAAGCATCGGTCAGAAAACCATATCCATACCCCCCGGGCTCTCCCGGCTGGGAATTATTAATTATTCGGGTAATCTGACCGGATTTATAAATGATATGGTTGCCTATGGAACTTTTGACACCGGATTGGGAGCAATAAGTACCGATATTGGTGTGAATATCTCGGAAGAACAGCAGGTTTCCTTTAGTGGATCGCTCAGCACCAAAGGATTTAAATTGAATGAGGTATTTGATTTGAGTGAAAACATGGGAAGACTGACCATGCATATGAAAATAAATGGTTCCTGGATCAATAAAAATAATTATTTTGCCTATCTCGCAGGCACCGTGAATCAACTGGAATGGAATCAATACACCTATCGCAACGCACAGATAAACGGTTTATTCACTCACCAGCGTTTTGACGGTTCGGTAGAACTGAAAGATCCCAATGGTGATTTCAGTTTTGATGGTGAAATTGATGCATCCGGTTCGATACCGACATTTCAGTTTAGCGCCAATATGGAAAATGTGTTGCCGGACCGGCTCAATATTCTGCCCCAACTCACCGACGGGGTAGTCACCATGTCCATAGGAGCTAACTTCACAGGCAACAATCCCGACAATCTCTCGGGTGAGATCAACATCTTTGACGGGCTCATTTACACACCTGAAACTTCTGTTGAAATCGACACCCTTTCTCTCCGTGCTTTTCAGCAGAACGGCACAAAAAAAATTATTTTAAGTTCCGACTTCATAGAGGGAGAAGTCACCGGTCAATACAGTTTTAATAAGTTCCGCCTGTCATTTCTTGATATGGTTTCACATTTTCTGCCGGCATTGACCACAAATAAACCAGATGAAAAGTTACCTCTTAATCGTTTTGATTTTGAGTTTTCATTCAAAGGCTTTGACCGCCTGCTGGGGCTGTTATATCCCGGACTTGATATGGCGCACGACGGAAGACTCAAAGGAGAAGTCGATTCTGAAAAACAATTTCTGGCCATCGATGCAGGCTTTGAAAGCATCAGTTACAACGATTTTACAGCAAGGGAAATTGAGTTCCATGCCAATTCAAGTGATGGAACTAATTTAGAGATCGTAACAAGAGCCGGTGAGATCAACCGAAAAAACATGCTTTCTCTCTATAATTTCTCTGTTCATCATAACGCAGGCCGTGACACAGTTGAAATGAATGTATTCTGGAACAACTGGGGCGAGGTAACAAACAGCGGGGCACTTTATACCGAAACAGCATTCAGAAAGCAGGGCGCCGATCAGTTTTATTCGAGCACCCACATCCAGCCATCAACTGTAATTTTAAACGATTCTGTGTGGCAAATGAGTGAAGCACAGGTCCGTTACACCCCGGAATCCTTTAGTGTGCAAGGGCTTGAAATTAAACATGCAGATCAGCGACTGGCAGTAAACGGATTTATGCATCGCGAATCAATGGATGGTATACGGCTTGAGATGGATAACATTGACCTTTCCCAGCTTTTCGGACCCGACAGTAAAGCTACCCATGAGTTTGGAGGAATAGCAGACGGAAGTATTGATTTAAAAGACTTTTATCGCACACCTCTTTGGTCGGCCAACCTTTCTGTGGAAGAATTTAGTTTTGACCGGGATAACATCGGTTTCTTTTCGATAAGTTCCATTTGGGACACAGAGGAGCAGGCACTAAAGGTTAATACTTCCGTTATTGACGGAAAAAATAAACCTCTCCTGGGTTCGGGATATATAAATCCAAAAGAGAACAGCATAGATCTTGAATTAGAACTGGATCATTTTGGCATCTCATTTCTGAGAACCTTTATAGGCAATATACTTCAAAACTTTGAAGGGGATGCATCCGGAAAACTTTTTGTTACAGGCTCTTTGGAAAAACCCTTTTTAACCGGAAAAGTCAATGTTGACAGAGGGCAGTTCGATGTTGATATACTTCAAACAAGCTATAATATCAAGGATTCCATATGGTTTTATCCCAACGAAATAAGGTTTCAAAACCTGACCGTTACCGATAAATTCGGGGAGTCGGGAAAATTCAAGGGATCTATATACCATGATGTTTTCAGGAATATGGTATACAACCTTCATATGAACGTCCGGAAAATGCTTGTTCTCGACACCAAGCTAAAAAACAACCCCTATTATTATGGAACCGTTTATGCCAATGGTAATCTTTCTGTAACAGGAACCACAAAAAACGTGGAATTAGGCATTTCGGGCGAAACACTTGAAAACAGCCGGTTTTTCATTCCATTGGCAGATACTGAAGAAGCTGTACAAAGCAACTTCATCCGGTTTATTTCCGGGAATGGAAATCAGGAAATTGAACCATTAGAAGAAGCAAAAGACAATGAATACAATGTTGATCTGACCGGCCTGGAAGTGAATATGGAAATTGATGTGACACCACAGGCACGTATTGAAATTATCTTCGACTCAACCACAGGGGATTTACTAAGTGCTACCGGTGACGGTAACATTCAAATTAATATTAACCGGCAGGGCGCAATCAGCTTTTTTGGAGACTATATCATTGATAGTGGAGAATATCTCTTTTCACTTCAAAACCTGGTAAACAAGAAATTTGCCATCAACCAGGGAGGAACAGTAAACTGGCAGGGCAACCCGTATGATGCACATCTTGATCTGACGGCGGTCTATAAACTCAAAGCTTCATTTTCTGATTTGATCGGCCCTATGGCTGAAGTATCCACCTCTGGCAATCAAGGTGATTTTCAACGCCGGATACCGATACATTGTAACCTGATGCTTAACGGACCACTAAAAAAACCAGGTATAAAATTTGGCATTGAAGCACCGACCCTCACCGAAAGCAGGGAAAGTTACATGCTGGATTTCATTGCCTCTGAGGAAGAAATGAACCGCCAGGTACTATCGCTCCTGGTCCTCAACCGGTTTTACACCCCCGATTATCTGCGCATGGGCAGTGAACAGGGAATGCAAACCAATAATGCAGCACTGGTAACCACCACCGAGATGCTCTCCAATCAATTAAGCAGATGGTTGTCAAACATCAGCAGCGACCTGGATGTGGGTGTCAGTTATCGCCCGGAGGACAATATTTCGAATGAAGAAATTGAAGTTGCGCTTTCCACCCAGATTTTCAATAACCGTGTATCCATCAATGGAAATGTGGGTTATGGGAAATACCAGACCAATACCAGTAAAATGGTCGGTGATTTTGATATGGACGTAAAACTCAATCAAAGTGGAAATATACGGGCAAAAGCATACACCCGGTCGAATGATGACATCATTTATGAAACATCACCAACCACCCAGGGCATTGGAATCTCGTTCAAAGAAGAGTTCGACAAGTTTTCAGAATTACTGCAAAAATACTGGAACGCCATCACCGGAAACAGTGAAGAGCAAGCCGGTGAAGAATAGCCAGCGCTGTTCTAACAACCAACAGCCAACTGATCCAGCAGCCAGATGCTTTTTTCACGGTCAACAAGTGAAGCCGGATACTTCCGGAATCCCTCTTTCATGTTAAGTATCTGATCAACTTTAGGGGCTTTGCTTTTCCCAGTTACCAGAAAAATAATTTCGCGGGCATTGTTAATTACCGGGCCGGTAAGCGTTATTCTCTTTTGACCTGATCCGGGATGTGTGGCAATCTCACACCAGTTCTCCGAATTCCACAGGGATATTTGATCGGGAAATACAGACGCGGTATGTCCATCATCTCCCATTCCCAGCATCATCACATCAAAAACAGGAATATCATTCTCTTTCGGAACTTCCTTTTTTAAAACAGATATATAGTCTGCCAATGCATCTTGGGGTGACAATTCACCTTTCACCCTGAAAATATTATCTTCGGGGATCGTTAAATGAGCAAACAAATGCTGATGTGTCATATTGTAATTACTCTCATGATGACCGGGCGGAACACAACGCTCATCGCCCCAGAAGAATCTCAGCCGTTCCCATTTGATACTGTTTCTATATTCCAGAGAAAGCACATCAAAAATTGTTTCAGGCGTGCTGCCTCCCGAAAGAGCTATGTTAACTTCTTCCTTTTGTCTGGTCAACTCAGTCAGATAATCTCCAAAAAATCGTGCCAGTTGTTCTTTTGAGTAGAAGATTTTTGTTTCCATATTTTTCTTTTGAGTTTCGAGTTGCGGGTATTGGGTTGCGGGTTTCTTGTTTCTTGTTTCTTGTTTCGAGTTGCGGGGTGTGGATTTAATATCTCAACGTTGGGCTGAATTAAACCGGACTTTCAGCCCGTAAAAACATCTTCCGTAAATCCGACGGAAAGAATGAATAAATTTCAATATAGATAAAAGGTTGCT
>JBEPWN010000049.1:0-10993 GCA_041642395.1 Marinilabilia sp.
ATTAAATTCAATTATAATTGACTTTGATATGACTTTAATACGACTTAATAACAACTCGATAATGAATTTCAAATAAATCTGTCACGAATCTGTCACGAATCTGATACGAAGTTGGTACGGAGCTGATAAGTGACTAATTATATCATCAGGAAAATTTGGAAGTCTTTGTTGCATATCTGATTTTTTCCACCTAACATACGGCATTTTGAGTTTGTTACATAAAGGGCGTAATTAATTGGTTTATAAGGGACGGGTCAAAATAAAATCGCAGTGGCGTGTCCGCTTTCCGGGCTGGCGGATGGCGGGAAGTCAAAATGAACGACTTTCAAGGGCTTGCGAAACGGCTGGAAATTATGGCTTTCACGGAAAAAAGTGATCCTGATGACTTTTTCAGCAGTACCTTTATGGCGGTGACCGGGATGGCAAACCAAGAACTATCGTATGTCAATTTATTAAAAAGGTCTAAACTCAGAAGACTTGTCTGCTGTTTTTTTTAATAGAACTTATTTGTCTTAACCGGTAGCAATGCAAGGCATGCCGGACGAAGTTCGTCCAGCATGCCTTTTGTAAAATTCTTAGCAGAATTATTGTCCAAGCGTGGCCACCATTACAGCTTTTATGGTGTGCATCCGGTTTTCGGCCTGATCAAATACAATGGATGCAGGAGATTCAAACACATCTTCTGTTACTTCGAGTCCATCAAGTCCGAATTTATTAAATATTTCTTCTCCCATTTTGGTTTCCCGGTTATGAAATGCGGGTAAACAATGCAGAAACTTACACGAAAGATTGCCGGTAAGATCCATCGTTTTGGAATTAACCTGATATGGTTTCAGCATATCGATGCGTTCCTTCCACACATCATCGGCCTCTCCCATTGAGACCCACACATCGGTATAAAGAAAATCACAACCTGATACCCCTTCTTTTACATCATCGGTAATGGTAATGACAGCACCAGTTTCGCTTGCAATTTTACGGCATTGAGCCACCAAATCTTTATCGGGTTGCAGTTGTGAAGGTCCGACAATACGTACATCCATGCCCATCTTTGCACCTCCCACCAGAAGGGAATTGGCCATATTATTACGGGCATCACCCAGATATGCAAAGGATATTTGGTTAAGAGGGACGGTGGTGTGCTCCTTCATGGTAAGAAAATCGGCAAGTATCTGAGTGGGATGAAACTCGTCTGTGAGTCCGTTCCAGACAGGTACCCCGGCATAACGGGCTAATTCTTCCACTATTTGCTGTCCAAAACCACGATACTCAATGCCGTCGTACATGCGACCCAGTACGCGGGCAGTGTCTTTCATTGATTCTTTGTAGCCAATCTGAGATCCTGACGGACCAAGATAAGTTACATGTGCACCCTGATCGAAAGCAGCCACCTCAAAAGCACAACGGGTACGGGTGGATGACTTTTCAAAGATCAGAGCAATATTTTTGCCTGTCAGTCTCGGTTGTTCTGTACCTGCGTATTTTGCCGTCTTGAGTTCCCGTGACAGATCCAGCAAAAAGGTAATTTCTTGGGTAGAAAAATCCATTAATTTCAGGAAATTCCTGTTTTTTAGATTAAATGCCATGTTTTATATTTTTAAATATTATCGTATTTGTGCAAATCTTTATCCTCATAATTCATGGTTATCTTGGTGCCAAAAGATTTGTCTTCCAGTTTTTTAGATTCAGTAATAATACTTTGACGTCCGCCCTTTTTGATAAATGATAGTGCAGCACGTATTTTAGGAGCCATGCTTCCTTCACCAAAGGTATCTTTTTTCAGGTATTCGATTGTATCATTGTAATCCAGGAATTCCAGCCTTTTTTCTCCGGCCTCTCCGAAGTTGGCGTAAACAAAAGGCACATCTGTGAGGACATAAAATTCATCGGCTTTTATCTGTGAGGCTAAAAGTGATGATGCAAGATCTTTATCAATTACAGCCTCGGATGGACTGATTTGTCCGTTTTCACTGGTGTAAACAGGAATGCCTCCTCCGCCTACCGCAATTACAATGGTTCCGGCACGGGCATTGCTTCCAACAACTTCTCCATTCATAATTGATCTGGGTTCCGGAGAAGGCACCACCCTTCGAAAACCTCCGGGATTTTTTTTGTCTTCTTTAAATGACCATCCTTTTTCTGTGGATAACCGTTGAGATTCTTCCATTGACATCAATTTCCCAATACGTTTTGTGGGGTTTTGGAAGGCCGGATCATCAGGGTTTACTTCAGTCAAAGTTATAAGCGTAAGTATATTCCGCTTCAGACCGTGACGGCGAAGCACATTCAGAAGGCATCGTTCTATCATATAACCAATACCTCCCTGACTGTCGGCAACACATATATCCAGAGGCATTTGCGGAATATCATATTGTTGCTCCCCGGCATCGTTACGCAAAAGGATATTACCCACTTGTGGCCCGTTGCCATGAGTAAAAACAAGATTGTAGCCTTCCTTCACAAGGAAAATGAGATTTTCAAGTGTTTCGGTGGTATTGGCCTCTTGTTCCTCTATTGTACCGGATTGTGTATTTCGCAGGAGTGCATTGCCTCCCAGTGCAACTACAGCAAGCTTGTTCATAGACTGTTTTTTATGTTTTGTTTTTCTTTACGATTTAACACAAAAAACAGGAGAAAAGCAATGATGAAAGTCAATCAAATGGAATGGTCAATTGCGGATTCTGATCAGGATTGCCGGCAGATTGTTTTTTATACCCTTCCAAGAGGGCTATCAATTCTCCCTTGCAACGGCCACAGGAAGCAGATGCACCAGTAGCCTGCACGACATCTGAAAGGGTAGCCAGCGGAGCTTTCTTAAACAGTTTTCTGACATCATTTTCAGAAACTTTGTTGCACAAACAAATTAATCTGGTCATATTTATTTTTGTGCTTTTTTTATGAATAAAAAATCCCCGAAGAGAAAGAAAAAAACTCCGGGGAAATTATTGTATTGCGTCGGGTGAATTTATCGCATATCTATTACATCCACATCGGGATGAGCTTCGGTATCAAAAATGAACATGGATGGATCATTGGGAACATTGGTTTTCATATTCTTTATGTCAATAATGTAATTATTTCCATCTTTTCCAATTTGAGAAATTTTGGTAATATGATGGGATTTTTTGTTGACATACAATTTGATTCTTGAAAAAGGTTTGTCCCTGTTTTCGGGAAAAAGATCCACAATCTCAACGCTTTGACCATCAACCGTAGTTTCACCGGCAAACATATACCGGAATCCATCTTTATAAATATTAAAAATATTTGAAGGACTGAGTGTTGTGTCATCTGTTGGATCGGGATTGGAAATATTCACCTCTCCTACTTCTTTGAGATGTGTCCAGAGTGTTGTGCCATTGAAATAACTATCCACACTCATCAATGAGGCTTTATATTTTTCTCCGGAAATAATAATGGTGCCCTCGTGGGAGTCTGTAATGTCGGATTCTGTGTTTTCAAGAGTAAACGTAAAATCAGCTTTAAATGAACTGTAAGATTGGGTAGTTTGTGAAACCTCAGTAAGAATTTTTTCGGCCTTTACGACTTCAGGACTCTGAGCACGCAGATGCATGCCGGAAAGCAACAACAGAACTATTGGGATGATAATATTTTTCATTTCTTTTATGTTTTGCTAATCATTATCAATTTCCGTTCCAAAGCTACTTAATGGTACTAAATATTTTCTCAAGCTCATATTCATCCGGAACCAATACCTGTCGCGCCTTGCTACCCTCAAAGGATCCCACAATACCGGCAGCTTCAAGTTGATCAATGATGCGACCGGCCCTGTTGTACCCTATAGAAAAACGTCGCTGGATCAAAGAAGTAGAACCAGATTGATTCACTACGACGATTCTGGCCGCTTCTTCAAACATGGAATCACGCTTGGAAAGATCAACCTCACCGAGTTCCGTGCCTTCTCCTTCGCTTCCTACATACTCGGGCAATATCATGGCGGTTGGGTATCCTTGTTGAGCGCCAATATATTCGTTAATTTTTTCTACTTCGGGGGTATCAACAAATGCACATTGCACCCTCACCAGATCACTTCCCTGAGTAATGAGCATATCGCCGCGGCCAATGAGTTGGTTGGCTCCCGGTGAGTCGAGAATTGTACGGCTGTCAATCATTGAAGCCACTTTAAATGCAACTCTTGTAGGAAAGTTTGCTTTAATTACACCGGTAATTATATTGGTTGAAGGCCGTTGTGTTGCTATGATCATATGAATGCCAACTGCCCTGGCAAGCTGGGCGATACGGGCAATGGGCATTTCTACATCTTTTCCGGCAGTCATGATCAGATCGGCAAACTCATCAATAATGACAATGATATAGGGTAAAAAACGGTGTCCTTTTTCAGGATTAAGTTGCCGTTTCACAAATTTGTGGTTGTACTCCTTCATATTCCGGGCATGAGCCTTTTTCAGAAGCTCGTAACGCTGATCCATTTCAATGGTAAGTGAGTGCAGGGTATTAACAACTCTTTGGACATCGGTAATGATCGATTCTTCTTCGTCGGGCAGTTTGGCCAGAAAATGTCGTTCTATCTTTGAATAAATATTAAGTTCCACCTTTTTGGGATCGACCAGAACAAATTTCAGCTGCGATGGGTGCTTTTTATATAAAAGAGATGTAATGATCGCATTCAGTCCAACCGACTTTCCCTGCCCGGTAGCCCCAGCCACCAACATGTGAGGAGCTTTGGTCAGATCTATCATGAAGGTTTCATTGCTGATGGTCTTTCCAAAAGCAATGGGCAGCTCATATTTACTGTTCTGGAACTTACGGGAGGTAATAATTGAGCGCATTGACACAATTTCAGGCTCTGAATTGGGTACTTCAATACCAATGGTTCCTCTTCCAGGGATGGGTGCGATTATGCGAATTCCAAGGGCAGCCAGTGAAAGGGCGATGTCATCTTCCAGATTCTTAATTTTGGAAATACGAACACCGGGAGCAGGAACAATTTCATAAAGCGTAATAGTTGGCCCTACTGTCGCTTTTATGCTTTTAATCTGAATTTTATAATCCTCAAGCGTCTTAACAATCCGGTTTTTATTGGATATAAGTTCCTCCTCACCTACCTGCCCCGAGTCGGTAGAGTGATCGTCAAGCAAGTCGAAAGTGGGAAGTTTGTAAGATGATAGATCCAAAGTAGGGTCATAATCTCCCTGGGGTTGATTTTCATAAAGATCAAGCACCTCTTCTTTTGCCGCTTTCTCAATTTTCAACTCTAGTTCTTCATCGGATGTGTGATTTAAAGATTGATCAGTATTTTGCGGTTCAAATTTCATTTCGCTGGTTTGATCATCCTGAAGATAGGTTTCCTCCCTATCGCTGTTTTCCATTGCAGAAACAGGATCGTCTGAATCAGGAATAAAAGCATGCGGATTATGAAGATTTTCCTGATCCTCCTTCGTATGGTTCGTTTGTTCACGGTCCACTTTTTCCGTTGCAGGATGTAAATCAGTGTTGGTATTGAGTTGTTTCTTCACAAATGGTTTGGACACCAAAGGAATAAACCAGTCGAAACAGAATGAAAAGTATGAAACAAAAGAAACAAAGATAAATATTAAAGTACCGGCCCAGCCTATAGAGGCAGTCAACCATTTCCCGAGAAAAAAACCATGTGCTCCGCCAAAGAGCAAATATTGATCGTTGACCGAATCGATAAAGAAAAATCCGAAAGTGAGAGATAACCAGATGGTGATAAGAGCAGCATGCAAAAAAGCAGTGGAAATTTTAATGATGCGCGCACCCAGAAGCTTTAATCCTACCATAAACAAAAGCACTACCACCGAAAAAGATGCAATCCCAAACCATTCGTTGATCAGCATGTCGGCCATCCAGGCCCCAAACTTGCCCGTCCAGTTCTCTACCTGTATATCAGCCCGTTTAAATAATTCCCCAAATGAAAGATCGAATTTACTGCGGTCGGCAAATCCCGTAAAAAAGAAGGAGAAAAAGGCCAGGGCCAGATAAAAGGAAAAGGATACCAATGCAAAGCCGGAAATGAAACGAACTTTAAAGCTTTTAAAATCGGACATCCATCCCCGACTTGTTTTTTTATTTCTCTTTTTTGCTTTCATTGCTGAGAATTAATTTTTCTCTACAAAAATAACAATTGACTATGCTTTAAACTGTTTTTTATGAGAAATATTTTAAAACGCGCTGCAATTTAATAATAACTATCTGACAAAAGTCCGTTAAACTTTTGTGATAGATTGTCAGTCAACTGTTTAAATTAAATACGCTCATAGTGATAAGTATTTGTTTTTCAGTGATATACAATATGCCTAACATCTAAAAATCTAACGATCTATTGATCTGAAGTAAATGTATATTTTGATTGTCGGTCACAGATTATTCCCTCTAGCCTGGCCTATTCATAAGTTTTCGTCATGAGATGTTCAAATATCAATAAATACAGGTAGCCGCAAAGAAAATTGATGAGGGGAATAATGAATTATTTTCAAGTCAATTTTATTGAGGACGCCTGTATTTAGCCGGTAGTTGAACATCGTAATAGATAATTTGAGAATAGTCCAGGCTAGCATTAAGCAACACTCATTATTAATTTATGATTCCTAAAATCATTTTTTCAATTTCGTGAAGTGATGTTGTTTTATAATCATTGGGAACTTCAAAAACAGATTCGGAGTGTTCCTTTTTTTCTATGCTTTTAGCTTCAAGGGTAAACAGAATGTCATTATATAAAATGGCAAACCTGAGCATTACCCCCGGGACATCTGAAAAAGGAGTGTTTTTATTAGTGGTGCCGCTTGAAATACGGGGCGTATACCAGACGTTAATATCTGATTTGTTTGGAGAATCTATCCTTATAGTTGCATTTAATGCTTCATATCCTAAAATTTCCTGAGTGGTATCTTTATGAAATACCACTTCGCCTTTATTCAGATTATTGAAAATGAATAATTTTTCACTTTCTGAAGGTGGAACATACATTTTATTGTTGAGGATTTTCAACAGTGTGGTGCTACTGTCGCTTATCTGATTTGATATAAATTCGAGCTTGTAAAGTCCCATGTTGCCTTTAAACGAAATTCTTTCATGTCCCGGACTGAAATAGTAAGTCATTTCATCGGGCAATAAAAATGAAAAAGAACGCTCCATTATTTGAGGGGTATAAGTAATGCGATAGGAAATAATTCCCTGATCAACAACAGGCTGTTTTTCTTTTTCCTTTTTACAGGCAGAACCAAAAAAAAGAAGAATAAAAATGATTGTCAGGAAACATGGCTTATACATAAACTTAAAATTATGATATTTTATTTCAATATTATTCCGTTAAAGTTTTGTAAATGCTTGACAAACAGCTATTTGTCAAGCAACGAACGTTATTAGCAACTCTCTGATAATAAATGCTTTGCGTCTTTGCGTCTCCGCGTTTAGCCTTTTTTAACGAACTATTGTTATTTCAAAACTAAAGTAAATAATTCAAAATTAATATTTTCTTCCCCCATAAATTAAGAAAAACCACCAGAAAGAATTCCCTTACTATCCAATCGGTCAAAAAGATTATCTAAAGAAATAACATCAAAAAAAGGGCCATCTTTTTACAGACAACCCTTTTCAATTACCAAAAACCATCACAACTGAACTGAACGTATAACGTTCAAATCATATAAATAAATTTTTTCTTACATAAGAAAACTAAGCATAATACCTGCTGCAACAGCAGAGCCGATCACGCCCGAAACGTTTGGCGCCATGGCATGCATAAGCAGATGGTTCGAGGGATCACTTTTAAGTCCTTCCTGCTGAACCACCCGGGCACTATCCGGAACAGCCGAAACTCCGGCAGCACCAATAAGCGGATTGATCTTATTATCTTTACTGAGAAACAGATTCATAATTTTTGCAAAAATCAAACCTCCGGCAGTGGCAACAATAAACGAAGCTGCTCCCAACACAAAAATCATGATCGATTCAGTGGTTAGAAAAACACTGGCCTGAGTCGAAGCGCCAACGGTAAGCCCCAGCAAAATGGTTACAATGTCAATCATTTTGGTTCTGGCAGTTTCAGCCAAACGGTCAGTCACTCCACATTCTTTCAAAAGATTTCCAAAAAACAACATTCCAAGAAGAGGAAGCGCGGTGGGTGCGATGAAAAGTGTAAGTAATAAGCCGATAATGGGAAAAAGTATTTTCTCTGTTTTTGATACCGCCCTAGGGGGTTTCATCCTGATTAAACGCTCTTTTTTGCTAATCAGCAACTTCATAATTGGTGGCTGGATAACAGGTACGAGAGCCATATATGAATAAGCAGCAATGGCAATACTACCAATAAGCTGAGGAGCCAATTTAGAGGAAGCAAAAATAGCTGTTGGTCCGTCAGCACCTCCAATAATTGAGATAGCACCAGCCTGTTGAGCCTCAAAACCAAGAGCCATGGCCCCGACGAAAGTGCCGAAAACACCAATTTGCGCGGCTGCACCAAGTAACATCAAACGCGGATTGGAAATCAGGGACGAGAAATCTGTCATTGCCCCGATTCCGAGAAATATCAATGGTGGATATATCCCTTTGACCACACCAAAATAAAGATAATTCAGCACAGAGCCATCTTCATAAATACCAATCTGAAAACCTTCTACAAAAGGAATGTTTCCCAAAAGAATACCACTTCCAATGGGAATCAGCAATAACGGTTCATAATCAAAACGAATGGCAAGAAATATAAAAAATAATCCAACTGCTATCATGATCATGTTGCCAATAGTAATGTTGGCAAATCCGGTATACTGCCAGAAAGTTTTCAGGCCTTTTACAAGTGCGCTACTGCTTTCAGCCCCGCCATCAATCAGGACATCCTGAGCAGCCACATTGCCGCCGGCCAACGCTGAGATCATAAAAAAAAGGCCGAATAAAGTAAATATTGTTATAAATTTCCTCACTTTTAAGAATATTGAAGGAAGCTAAGTATATTAGCTTCTGCTATTTAACAATCATGATAAAAGATACTATTCAATTACAATCAACAAATCACTTTGAAGTACTGAATCGCCTTCTTTCACTTTTATCTCTTTCACGGTACCTTCTTTCTCGGTCATCACATTATTTTCCATCTTCATGGCCTCCATTATGAGAAGATTATCACCTTTTTTCACGACATCACCCTCTTTAACCAGCAATTTGAAGATGCTGCCCGGGAGGGGTGCCAGAACCTGATGACCACCGGCCGATTGTTTTTTAATAATATGCCCTTCACCGGGTTTGGGCTTAACTTCCTGACGCACCAGCTTAGGTGTTTTCACCTTCTTCATTTCCTGGTGTATTTCAACCGAATAGGGAGTGCCATTTACCTCTACAGAGGCAATATTCTCATCAATATCCTTTAAATGGACCTGATATTTGTTTCCATTGATGGTAAAATCAAACTTTTTCATGTGATTCTAATAGTTTTAAAGGTCGTACTACTTGTTCCGCTATATATGAAAAATTACTTTCACCATCGTCACAAGTAATGATCTTGGCATCATTCGCATCATACAAATGAGACAAAATCATATAATTCTGGTGTATTATCGTCTTGACGGTAATACATTATTAATATTATATATTTTGGAACTCCAGGGTGAATACCTTCTTTCCACACGTTTTATGGTAATGATTTTACTTTCGTCATCGTGTATATCACTAAAATACAGAGCAAGGGCTGTCCCTATGGCTGCGTTTACTTCACCTGCGATGTATTGCTCCTCCACTCCTTTGCTTTCGCTATATGTGCCTTCCTTTCTCCTCTTTCGATTCAGTTGCATCTTGAGCATCTTCGGAACAAACTTAAAAACGAAGATGAGCAATACCAGTGCTGAAAACACAACAGTGTAACCCACGGCAGTGATCACCCATATCTGGGTCCAGCTAACTGCATTTAAAAAATTAATCATATCAAAATTTATTACAATGGGATGTTACTGTGTTTTTTGGGTGGATTTGTCAGTTTCTTGGTCTGCAGGCTCTGAAATCCACGAATGATACGGAACCTGGTATTGCGTGGCTCAATAATATCATCGATGTAACCATATGAGGCGGCCTGATATGGATTGGCAAATTTCTCTTTGTATTCTTCTTCTTTTTTTGCCATAAATTTCTTTTTCTCCTCAGGATCCTTGATGTCTTTCATGGTACGTCCTTCCAGCACTTCAATTGCACCCGATGCTCCCATAACGGCAATTTCGGCAGTAGGCCAAGCATAGTTCAGATCACCTCGAAGTTGTTTACAACTCATGACATCATGGGCACCACCATAAGATTTACGAAGTGTGATGGTCACTTTTGGAACTGTGGCTTCGCCGTATGCAAACATCAATTTGGCACCATGGATGATAATTCCGGCATATTCCTGACCGCTACCGGGCAGAAATCCGGGAACATCAACCAGAGTTAACACCGGAATGTTAAAGGCATCGCAGAAACGGACAAACCGAGCTGCTTTGCGCGAAGCGTCAGAATCGAGGACGCCTGCAAGGAAATTAGGCTGGTTGGCCACAACACCGATTGAGGCACCTCCCATCCGACAAAACCCAACAATTATGTTTCTGGCATAATTGCGGTGAACTTCAAGGAATTCACTCTCATCCACGATGGAGTAAATAACCTCTTTCATATCGTAAGGTTGATTCGGATTATCGGGAATAATGGAATTGAGCGCATCGTCAATACGATCGATGGGATCATTGGTTTCAACCAAAGGGGGTTCCTCAAGATTGTTTTGAGGTAGATATGAAAGCAATTTGCGGGTAATCATAATGCCTTCTTCTTCATTTTCCAGTTCAAAATGCGAAACACCCGATTTGGTAGAGTGAACGCGTGCTCCACCCAGATCTTCAATGGATATATCTTCCCCGGTTACTGTTTTCACCACTTTGGGACCAGTCACAAACATATAGCTTGTGTCTTCGGTCATCATGATAAAGTCGGTAAGCGCAGGGGAATATACGGCACCGCCGGCACAGGGTCCAAAAAT
>JBEPWN010000050.1:0-3361 GCA_041642395.1 Marinilabilia sp.
TTTTCGTTGAGTTGCTGGTTGATGTCCTGAACCGATAACAGCATGATATGCTGGTTGTTGTTAACCAGAGGAACGGCTTTTATCACCAGACTGACATGGCCACGATCTCCGGCATCGAAAGTGATCATTTTTTGTTCGTTGGGTCGAATGGTGTTTACAGCATTGGCCAGTTTGGTGTCGATCTTATTCAGTTGTTTAAGGTGAGTTAATTGTTCCAGGCCCATTATTCGTTTGAAACTTTTATTGGCATGAAGGACAAAGCCATTTTCATCGAACGACAGAATTCCTGCATCTACATGTTCAATAAGAGTTCTGAAATATTGTTCCTGCTGCCTGCTTTCAATTTTTAGCTGACGGATGTGTTGGTTTACTTTTTCGATGTTTTGGCTGAGATGCCTCAATAGCTCATTATTTTTTGGGGCTGGAAATGTAAGATGGGAATCTTCGTTACCAACTGCTTCGAAAAAGTAATTGATTCGTCGCATTCTTTTTATTTGTTGATTTATTTCTGCGAAAATCAGAATAATCACTATAATTATTCCGGGAATAGCCGGCAGAATGTTTTCTGCTGAAACAACAGCCCAGGTAGTTCCTACGGAGAACGCAGCAAGTAGGATCAGCCTGATCAGGGATTTAATCTGAAAGGTATGTTTCATCCGATTTCGAATTTTCTCATCTTATTGTAAAGTGTTTGGCGGGTAATACCCAATTGTCCTGCAGCCGCAGTGATGTTGCCTGGATTTTGATCCAGCGCTTTTACGATCAGTTGCTTCTCCATTTGTTCCAGATTAAGGGTAGCGTGATTGCTTTCGGAACCGGTGACCGGTCTGAGAAAGAAATCATCGGCATTTAGAATGTTGTTTTCACTCAATATTACTGCCTTTTCCATGCTATGTTCCAATTCACGGATATTTCCCGGCCAGTTATATCTGAGTAATTTATCCTGTGCACGACTGTTTATTTTTAGGGAAGGTTTATCGTATTTTGAAGCATATTTTTTAAGGAAGAAATCTGCCAGTAAAATAATGTCATCGCCGCGCGACCGTAAAGAAGGAACTTCTATGTGAATGGTATTAATGCGGTAGAGCAGGTCTTCACGGAAAAGTCCTTCTTCCACCAGAAGGGGAAGGTTTCTGTTGGTGGCGCAAACCAGACGGATATCCACCTGGCTTGGTGTATTTGATCCCACTTGGGTGATTTCGCGGCTCTGAAGAACAGTGAGCAGTTTTGCCTGAAGATGAAAAGGAAGGTTTCCGATTTCGTCCAGAAACAGGGTTCCTTTATTGGCAATTTCGAATTTTCCGGGCCGGTTTTCTTTGGCATCAGTAAAAGCACCTTTTACATGACCAAATAGTTCGCTTTCGAACAGTGTTTCACTGACGGCTCCCATATCCACGCTTACCAGCATTTCGTTTTTTCTGGCCGAGAGCCGGTGAATTTCTTGCGCAATGAGCTCTTTACCCGTGCCGTTTTCTCCTGTGATCAGCACATTGGTGTCGGTTCTGGCTACTTTGTGAACCATTTTCAGAACCTTCATTAGCATAGGAGAAGAACCTATAATGTGTTTGTGTTCCGGGTTGATTGCTCCTTTTAGCATTTTCTGCTTTTGTTTCAATGAGCTTACTTCCTTTCGCGACAAACTCAGTTGTACGGCCGATTTTATGGTAGCCATCAGTTTGGTGTTGTCCCAGGGTTTGAGAACAAAATCTGAAGCTCCCGATTTTAATGCTTCCACTGCCAATTCAACATCACCATAAGCGGTCATCATAACCACAGAAATATCCACATGTTTCTCTTTTATTTGCCTGAGCCAGAAGATGCCTTCGCCGCCTTCGCTGGCACCCGTTCTGAAATTCATGTCAAGCAACACCATATTGTAACTATGCTTTGTTAACTCAGATAGTATCAAATTGGGATTGGTGAGGCATTTAACGTGATCGAATTCCGTAGAAAGCAAAATATCAAGGGCTGTAAGGACGCTTTGGTTGTCGTCCACTATAAGGATATTGCCGCTGTTCATTTTTTATTTCAAATGTAGAGGGTTCTTTTTAGTATTACAACAATGTGTCAAAAAATTATACATGTATGCGTGTGATATTTTTACACTTACGAATCCATGTGTTGTGTTATATTGTTGATTGTAATGTATTTGTAGGGTTTGGTATGGTTGTGGATATAGGAGATGGCATGGAGCATAGGGTGCAGAGCATGGAGGTAATGGTGGAAAGGTGGGAGGTTACAAACACAACCGCGCCAGTGCCTCCTTTTTTAGCGCTGCGACCGTTTGGCGTTTACGGGACGGAAGGTGAAAATTTTCTGGGAAACAGTAAGTTTAAAAATAAATAAAACATTAAACAGAATAAGATATGTCGATGGATAAAGTTATAGAACCCAAAAAGGGAATTAAGAAAATCCATATTTATATGGTCATGGGTATTATTGTGTTTTTGTTTGTTTTATATCAACTCATCTGGGCGGATCATAGCTCAGTGATGAGGGTGGATAAGGAAAAAGTGTCCATCGAAACGGTGCAAGATGGACTGTTTAACGATTACATTACCATTATTGGTCAGGTGGAGCCGATTTCCACAATTTATTTGGATGCCATTGAGGGTGGTCGGGTGAATGAGCGGTTGATCGAAGAAGGCTCAATGGTGAAAAAAGGTGATGTGATTCTTAAGCTGGAAAACCGGCAGTTGTATCAAACCATTCTCAATAGTGAAGCTGCTTTGGCCGAGAAGGAGAATTATCTTCGCAATACGCGCATCAGTTTTGAGGCCGAAATGATCCAGTCACGCCGAAGTTTGCTTGAGAATGCATACAGGATGCATCGTCAAAAGCGGCATTATGAGCAGTCAAAAATGCTTTTTGAAGATGGTCTGATTGCAAAAGAAGAATATTTGCAGGATAAAGAAGATTATGAGCATGAGCAAAAAATATTGGAGATTAACCGTCTTAAGGCAAAGAATGATTCGACCATGCTTGCCACCACAATGCGAACCCTGGATACCGACCTTCAGAAAATGCGAAAGATGTTTAATCTTGTGCGCGAACGACTGGATCATCTCGAAGTAAAAGCTCCTGTAGATGGTCAGTTGGGTATGCTGGATGCTGAAATCGGACAATCGATCAGGCAGGGCGACCGGATAGGACTTCTTCATGTGCTGACGGATTATAAAATAAAGGCACACATCGATGAACATTACATCGACCGGGTTCGCTACAATTTATCTGCTTCATTCGATCGCAACAATAATGATTACAAATTGAACCTGAAGAAAGTATACCCCGATGTGCGGGAGGGACGTTTTGCTGTTGATCTGGTTTTTGATGGCAACAAGCCGGAAAAAATTCGCACCGG
>JBEPWN010000050.1:3461-10915 GCA_041642395.1 Marinilabilia sp.
AATGGAGAAAGGGGTTTGAGGTTATTTAGTTTTATGGTTAAATGATTATATTACATATCACTAAACCTTAAATTTTAAGATAATGAACAATAGAATTGAAAAATTTGAAGATCTAACAATTTGGCAGGAGGGAGTTGATCTTGCAGTTCATGTTTATCGGATTTTAAAGACCTGCAAGGATTTTGGGTTAAGAGATCAGATTCAGCGATCTGCGGTATCTATTTCTTCCAATATAGCAGAAGGTTTTGATCGCCAATCGAATAATGAGTTTTTAAGATTTCTTAAAATTGCCAAAGGGCCTTGTGCAGAACTCAGAACTCAATTAATTATTGGAGAAAAGGTTGGAATAATAAAAAAAGATGAAAATCCAATGGATGCAACAAAAATATTATCAGCTAAAATTCAGAAAATGATATCATATAGGGAAAAAAGGAGACAGGAAAAGGGATAGATGGGATAAAGAAAAAAATGGCTGGATGAGGTATTCTTATTCTTTACCGTTTAATCTTCCCCCTTTTTAATTTCTCACCTTTCTACCTTTTCACCCTTTTACCTTTAAACCATGTTTTATGCTTCAAACAAAAAACCTAACAAAAGTCTTTCGCACTGAAGAGATTGAAACCAGTGCGCTGAATCAGGTTAACCTGCACATTCAGAAAGGTGAATTTCTGGCCATTATGGGACCTTCGGGCTGTGGTAAATCCACATTGCTCAATATCATTGGTTTGTTGGACAATCCTACCGGCGGGCAGTATTTTTTCGATGGCGAAGAGGTCGGGCACCTTCGGGAGAGCAAACGAACCTGGTTGCGAAAAGGAAATATTGGATTTGTGTTTCAGAGCTTTAATCTTATTGATGAGCTTAGTGTTTTTGAGAACGTGGAACTGCCCCTTGTTTATCTGAAGATGAAATCCAAAGAGCGCAAACAAAGAGTTGAAGAGGTGCTTGAGCGCATGAAGATTGGTCATCGTCGCAATCATTTCCCTCAGCAATTATCAGGCGGTCAGCAGCAACGGGTGGCTATAGCCAGGGCGGTAGTGGCAAATCCCAAGCTTATTCTGGCCGATGAACCAACCGGAAATCTCGATTCCAAAAACGGCCTTGAGGTTATGAATCTGCTTACAGAGCTCAACCGCGAAGGTACAACCATTGTCATGGTTACCCATTCACTTCATGATTCCGATTTCGCTCATCGGGTGGTCAACCTCTTTGACGGACAAATAATTACTGAAGAGATGAAACAGGAATTTGGGGAGATGATTATTTGAGGGGCAAAGGGTATGGAGAAAAGAGTAAGGTGTAATGGTAGAGTAATGGAAAGGAAAAATTGTTTCACAAACCGGATATGCCCAATAAAGATGCAGTCCTTAATGACATAATGTTCTGCATGTATAATAATTAAAATATAATGAATCTTCAATTAAAACTTGTTTTTTCCAATCTAAAAAAATCAAGGCTTACCACTGTCTTGAATTTAACAGGACTGGTGAGTGCTTTTACGGCATTCATACTCATTATGCTTTATGTATGGCACGAGTATCAGTATGATGCCTATAATGAGCATTCACCGGATATATACAGAGTTGAGGTGAAACAGCCGCATCAGGATAAAACCTCTGTTTATTTAATGGGGCCAACCGGGGAGACGATTACCAATGAATTTCCTGAAATTGAGGTTTCTACTATTTATATGCCTTGGGGAAACTGGGAAGAGGGCTTTTTTCAATGGAATACTGAAAGTGGCAAAACAGACGGATTGGAAAATTATGCTTATGCGGATGAAAACCTTACCAGGATATTTACTTTCAGTTTTGTTGAGGGAAATGTGCAGGATGCCCTTTCGAAACCGGGTACAGTGATTATATCGGAGCATTTTGCGCGGAAAGCCTGGGGGGAAACCGGTGTTATTGGGAAACAATTAAAACATGGGGATGAATATTTTACAGTTGCCGGAGTTTTTGAAGATTTGCCCCAAAACTCTGTTGTGCAGGTATCTATTATTTTAAGATTGCATGAAAGCAGTCACCACATTCAACGGGCGCAGTCCTGGAGTATCATCAACTATCCCACTTTTATACGGGTAAAACCCGGAACCGATGCACGGATGTTGCAGCAAAAGATTAACAGTCAATCGGCAAGTATTGATAATTATAACAAATTTTTGAATGAAGGCGAATATGTGCAGTTGGTTCTGAGGCCTTTAAGCCAATTGCATTTCACAGCCGATGTTGCCGAGACACCTCTCTTTTCATCTAACAATAAAACTTTTGTGGATGCACTTTTTCTGGTGGGAATTTTGATCATCATTGTGGCCCTGATCAATTACATAAATCTTTCAACAGCTTCGATTCCCCAGCGCATTAAAAGTATAAGTATTTTCAGGATTCTTGGTGGAAGCCGCTTTGGTATTGGAAAAGGATATGTTTTGGAAGCCTTGGTTTTGTTCTTTTCGGCGTTTGGACTTGCCATGCTGTTGGCCTTTTTTCTGCTACACGAATATTCTTCTATGGTTCTGGGTTTTAATCTGCCTTTTATGCAGAATCCCTGGCTTTTTGTCGTGTTTGGCTTTTCGTCGTTTATGTTTGCTGTTTTAGCAGGTGTTTACCAGTCATGGCAAATAACCACTCACAAACCTATTATTTCCCTGAAGAGATTCAATGGGCGCCAAAAAGGAACCATGAGGGCCATTTTAACGGTTGTTCAGTTTGCAGCTACCATCGCCCTTATTATCGCATCAACAGGTGTCATAAAGCAGGTGAAATTTATGGAAGACAGTTATCTGGGGTTTAATGAAGAGAATACTCTGGTTGTAAGAATGAACAATATTTTGAGCGATAAATTCATACATTTCAAAGAACGGTTATTGCAATCCCCACATATTGAAGAGGTGGCTTTTTCGCGGGCTGTTCCGGGGCATGCACAGGAGATGAATTCCTTTGAGGTGGGTGGACAAAAGTGTCAGGTCTGGTATTGGGCAGTTGATGCGGCGTACATTCCCATGATGGATTTTCAGCTAAAGGAAGGGAGATCTTTTAGAAAAGGGGAAGGAGATCTGAATAATATCATTTGCAATGAAGCAGCAGCAAAAAAATACGGTTGGACATTAGGAACTCAGGTGAATAATGGTGTGTTGACAGGCATTTTAAAAGACTTCAACTATGTGTCACTGCGCGAGGATGTGGAACCTTTTGTTTTTTGGTATAATGACAATCCCCGGTATTTCGGTAATGTTAGTGTAAAATTTTCAGACTATAATGTAAAAGGGACTTTGACGGATGTCCGCAAAATATATCAATCCATAAGTCCTGAATTGCCTCTCAGGTATTTCTTTCTGGATGAACAGATGGAAGCACTTTATCACAATGAAAGCCGTCAGGCTGGTTTCATCATTGCTTTTAGCTTTTTATCGATTATTGTTTCTGTGCTCGGCATAGTCGGGTTGTCAGTTTTCGTAAGTCTATACAAAACAAAAGAAATAGGGGTCCGCAAAGTAAATGGGGCTACCATAACCGAGGTGATGACCATGTTGAACCGTGATTTTGTGAAATGGGTTTTCATTGCCTTTATTATTGCAATGCCTGTTGCCTGGTATGCTCTTCGGAGCTGGCTTCAAAATTTTGCTTACAGAACAGAGATAAGCTGGTGGATTTTTGCACTGGCCGGGCTTTTAGCGCTTTCGATTGCATTGCTGACGGTGAGTTTTCAAAGTTGGCGCGCTGCAACACGGAATCCGGTTGAGGCGCTCAGGGATGAATGAAGGGGCAATGGGCATGGAGCAGATAGCATGGGGGAACAACATATACATGTGTTTTACCGAACCAACTCATTTTTTTGCATAAAATGATATTTTTAATAATCTGATAAAAAACGATTATGATGTTTTTTAATAATCTAAAACTGGCCTTAAGGAGTTTGCTTAAAAATAAAGCGGTAACCATTCTTAATTTTACCGGACTGACTGTTGGGGTTACTGTCAGCCTGCTTATTTTTTTGTTTGTCATGAAAGAGAAAAGTACCGATAAATTTATTCCGGAGGTGGAAAACGTTTATTGTCTCATGAACAACAATAATACATATCTGTCGCAAAATATGGTGAATCTTGTGAAAGAAGAAATCCCTGAAGTGGATAAGGTAACCTATTGCACAGTTGACTGGTCTTCCCAGATTTTCCTGGAAAAAGATAATCAAAGCTTTAAAGTAGATAAAATGTTGACGGCGGATTCCTGTTTTTTCCGTGTATTTCAATTTGAGCCGGTATGGGGGAACCCGGCTGAAGCGATGAATGTCACCAATAAGGTGGTTATTACCCGCTCATTATCCCAAAAAATATTCGGAGAGACGAATCCTGTTGGTAAAACGGTCACTTACAATGCTTCTTATCTTCAAAATGAAGAGTTGGAGGTGGGGGCAGTCATAGAAAATTTTCCTCAGAATTCTTCCTGGGATTTTGATGCAGTACTGTCCTTTCAAACCAATTATAAACTGGATAGGTATGTCGATAACATGAGTTATTGGGGAGCCCAGAATTACAAAGCTTTTGTAAGGATTAACAACAATGCCTCCCGGGAATATGTAACAAGCAAGCTTGAAAATATTTCTCTTGATAAAGTCCCTGATGATTTCAAAAGAGAGATTCATTATAGTTTGTTTCCTTTTAGTCAGGTCTATCTTCATTTGCATGAGCTGAGTTTGCTAAATCATGGAGATCCGCTGACTCTTGCCATAATTGGGATTACCGGATTGCTTATTCTGCTGTTGGCATGTGTCAATTACATAAACATGGTGACGGCCCAGAGAGAGAGAAGATACAAGAATGTGGGTATATTTAAAACATTGGGAAGCAGCCGGTTGAGAATCATTCAGCAGGTTACCATTGAGTCTGGTGTATTGCTTGTTTTTGCAGTTGTGATGTCTGTTTTTTTAGTGATTATCTCCCTTGACTGGCTGAATGTTATGACCAATTCAGGCTTTACTGTAACCAGTTTGTTTAAGCCGGAATATCTGCTTATTCCGCTGGGGATGCTTGTGATTATGATGGTGTTGACCGGCATTATTCCCGGCTATGTTTTTAGTAAACAACCTCCTGCGTTATTGCTTAAAAATCAGATCTCCGGAAAAAGAAATAATATTTTTCGAAACGGCTTATTGGTATTTCAGTTTTCAGTGTCTATTGCATTAATTGCGGGAATCTTGTTAATCAACCGTCAAAACAGTTACATGCAGGATCAGGACGCTGGTTTTGCCAGGGAAAATATTGTTTATTTAAACATCAATCATGACCTTTATGAAAATATTGATGCATTTAAATCGGAATTAAACAATATTCCGGATATCGTTGATTTTACTTTTTCTGAGAATGTGATTGTGGACAATGATCAAAACTGGAAACGGGAATTTATCAATCAGGGGGATAAATACGATATTAGTTTTTCCAAAATGTCCGTCACTCCAAACTTTTTCGATTTTTTTGGGATTGAATTGACCGAAGGTTCCGGATTTAAAGATCATTCGAGGGAAAAATGGGATCTTATATTCAATGAAACGGCAAAGAGTGATTATAAGATTCAAAATCTGGAAGATGCAAGGATGATCACTTCCGATCCCCGCAATGGAAGGATTATCGGGGTGGCCGGAGATATTAATTTTGAATCTCTGCATGTGCCGGTAAGATCTGCCATTTATATGTGCTCGGGTGAATACGATGAAGTGCTTTACCTGAAAATTAATGCCGGCAGTTTTTCCAGTTTAAACAAAACGCTTAAAAAAGTTGAGCGTACCTGGAATCAATTATCTCCTAATTTTCCCATGGAATATCACTTTCTTGATCAATCATGGGAAGCTTTGTATGTTAAAGATCGCCAATTTCAGGAAATTCTCTTTTATGCCACTCTCGTTTCTCTTTTGCTGTCTTGTTTTGGGCTTATGGGGCTGACCTTTTTTGTTATGGAACGCCGAACAAAAGAAATTGGAGTAAGAAAAGTAAATGGGGCCACGGAAATTGAAATTCTGTCCTTACTCAACAAAGATTTTCTGAAATGGGTAGGAATGGCTTTTGTTATCGCTACCCCGGTTGCCTTGTACGCTATGAACAAATGGCTGCAAAACTTCGCTTACAAAACAGAGTTGAGTTGGTGGATATTTGCATTGGCAGGGCTGCTGGCGTTGGGGATTGCGTTGCTTACGGTGAGTTGGCAGAGTTGGCGTGCAGCGAGGATGAATCCTGTGGAAGCGTTGCGGGATGAGTAAAAAAATGGCTGAAATCCCGATGTTTTTTCGTAAGTTTTTGAAAACTGAAATACCACAGAAAAAAGCAACCGGGATGAAGGTGCTAAGGGATGAATAGGGGCAAAGAGTTGAAGGGTGATATGACAGGAGCGTGGAATGGTGAAGCATGGAGAAAAATAGAAGGGGGTAAAGATGATATAGAATGTTAACTTAACTTGTTTATCATCCAATAAGGAATATTTCACAAAATTCGATAAATGTTGTTTTCGATTTAAATATTAAATTTATCTCTATGAAGAATTTATATTTCACCATGAGGCTGTTAAGAAGGAATCCCTTACTTGTATTTGTTAATGTTCCCGGCCTTGCAGTAGGACTCAGTGTTGTGTTATTATTGCTGGTTTATCTGGATCATGAATTAAGCTATGACAAGCATTTTGAAACTAAGGACCGGGTTTTAAGGTTATACGGAAGCGTGAAAGGAAACAACAACTCATCTTGTTTTCCGATCAGTTTGAGGGATGCTTATCATCAAATTCCGGAAGACGTTCCTGAAGTTGAAGCTGCCACTCAGATATTGCGTGGCTGGGAGGTAAATCTGGAGAGTGAAACGAAAAAATTTCCATCCATGGATTTGCTATATGTCGATCCAGGATTTTTGGAAGTGTTTGGAAAAGAATTGATATCAGGAGATGATAAAACTGCCCTTATTGGTGATAAAAAGGTTGTACTTTCATCATCTACTGCTGATAAGATTTTTGGTAGTCCCGATTGTGTGGGCAGGATAGTGACCATTTCGGAGGAATCGTTTATAGTAACGGGTGTAATGGAGGATCTTCCTGAAACGACACACTTCAATTTTGATTTGCTGGCGACGATGGAAACAATAAAACCTGACCGGTTTGGAGGGCTTGAGTTCTTTACTTATTTTTTAATTCATGAAGATGCTGATATTGATGTTGCCGGACAAAAAATTGCACTTGTCAATGATGAATTAAGCCGTCCATGGGCGGAGCAGTTTAACCGGGAAATTCTTTCCGGAACGGAGTTGTTGTCGAATATTCATCTTCATACCCGGGCAGATTTTGATTTGTCGCCAAAAGCAAATTTGACTCATATTTTGATAGTTGGCGGCATTGCTTTTTTTATTTTGCTCCTGGCAATGGTCAATTTTATAAATCTCTATATTCTGCACAGCGAAAAACGGATGGAAGAAATTGCGACGCGGA
>JBEPWN010000051.1:0-10913 GCA_041642395.1 Marinilabilia sp.
CCATATTGATAGCATATATTTCTATTTGCATAAGCAGAATTAATTTGGTGAAAAGGTTGTATGATTGCTTTTGGCATTTTCCGAAAGAACGATATAAATTTTTTATTAGGTATTCAATGTTTCTTTTTGCATCATCTCAATTAATTCCCAACAGAAATACCTGATTAATCATTTCTTTTTTACAATTTTGCAGTCTAAAATTTTAATCACAAAATCGTTGACAGACAACGATACTGAAACGAAAAATACAACAATAAAATGATCAATAAAGGAAGAGGCCCCGGGAAATATAAATCAACAGAACGGAAGGACAGAAACGAACGTTTTTCAGATAAAAAAAATCCAAGAAGCAATGAGAAACGGAGTTCCTTCGACAGACCTGAAAAGGGGGAATCACCTGAGAGAAGAGATACAAGCGAATCTTCCGAGAGAAGAGACAGACGTGAATCTCCTGGAAAAAGAGACAGGCACGAATCTCCTGAAAGAAAAGACAAAAGGGAACTTGCGAACAAAAAAACCGAAAAAATCAGACTCAACAAATACATCTCAAATTCAGGCGTTTGCAGTCGTCGTGAAGCCGACACACTCATAGAAAAAGGAGAGATAAAAGTAAACGGTGTGGTTGTTAAGGAAATGGGTGTAGGTGTATCACCCAAAGATAAGGTAGAATACAAAGGGAAAGTTCTCTCAACCGAGAAGAAGGTTTATATCCTGATGAATAAACCAAAAGATACGGTAACCACTGCCAGTGACCCTCAGGGCCGAAGAACCGTAATGGATATTATTCAAAATGCCTGTCCAGAGCGGGTGTATCCGGTAGGACGCCTGGATCGCAATACCACCGGGCTTTTAATCCTGACCAATGATGGTGAACTTTCAAAACAACTCACCCATCCAAGTTTCGAAACAAAAAAAATATATCACGTATTTCTGGATCGTCCATTTTTGCCCGAACACTTCCAAACCATCCAAAAAGGAATTGAACTGGAAGACGGCTTTATTAAACCCGATTCAGTGAATTACGTGGAACAGAAAGACCCGAGTCAATTGGGAATAGAGATTCATTCGGGAAAAAACAGGATAGTTCGCCGTCTTTTTGAGCATTTGGGATATGAAGTTGAAAAACTTGACCGCGTGTTATTTGCAGGTCTTACCAAGAAGAATCTTCCCCGGGGCAAATGGAGATTTATGGATGAAAAAGAGGTTCGCTTTTTAAAGGCAGAAATGAATAAATAAGCTGGTAGGTTATTAGGCCAGTAGGCGAGTAGGGGATTAGGCTAGTAGGAGATTAGATTTAGATATATTCTTTTGAGGGTTTATTTTTTGACAAATCTGATCTCGCTGCTCCAGTGTTTTAATTGGTAGGAGTTCCGGACATCGTTCTATTTTATTCAATACCTGGAAATTTCCGGATTGCACAACTGCGTGCACGACCTTTACAGTTGTATAAAATTCAGTTAGCTTTAAAAATAAAAATGTCTGTTCAAAAAGCCATTATTATCTTTAAAAAGCAGTGGATTTCTTCCTATCCACAGGTGGTTATCAGGCTTATGATTCTTTTTTTTCTGACTTGCCTGCCTTACATTTCTGTCAGTCAGATTTCATTCTCAGTTGCCGACAGCGAAACCAAAGCGTCTATTCCCTTTGCCAACATTATTTTTCGGAACGGAAAATCAGGTGCCATTTCCGATATTGAAGGAATTTTCTCATTACCATCCCATGCAGGTGATTCCATCACTATCAGCAGTTTCAGGTACTACCCAAAAAAAATACACGTCAGGCAGATAGAATCATCACAAACTATTTTTCTTGAACCCAAATTAAATACCTGTGCTGGTGTAAATGTTTTCCACGGAAAAAATCCGGCCCTTAAGATCATGGAAAAAGCAGTGACAAATAATTCAAAAAACAATCCTAATCACTCCACAAATTACTCCTGCATTGTCTATCACAAAATGACTTTTGATATGGAAGCGCCGGAAGGAGCATCCCCTTCCGACTCTCTGCCACAGGAAATAAATCAGTTTAGTCGTGATAAGCATCTCATGCTGGTGGAGTCGGTTTCGGAAAAACAGCATTTTATTCCGGACAAAAACAGTGAACGACTCATTTCAGGCCGTGTAAGTGGATTGAAGAACCCTTTACTTGCTGCTCTGCCTTCCCAATTGCAACCCTTCAGCTTCTACTCCCAACACATTGGTTTAATGGATGATCAATATCTGAATCCGGCATCTGAACCCGGACTGAAAAATTATCTTTTTACCCTTCGGGATACAATCATCGAAAATAACGACACCATTTATTACATCACTTTTCAGCCTCTTCATAAACCCAACATCAACCTATTTGAAGGATCATTCCATATACACAATAAAACATACGGCATAAAAAACATCAGGATAAGTTCATCCCCCCCGGCATCTGATTATCAACTGAGCATTAACCTCAGTTACAATCTGATAAACAACCACCTATGGTTTCCTTCCGACCTGGAAAGCAACATGATAATAAAATCTGTGGAAGGGCTCGACTCTATCCCCTACCCTCTGGAAGGAAAAGCCAAAAGCCTGGTGACGGCTGTAAATCTCACCCCTGACAAAGAGCGAAAGGATTTCGGAGAGTCTGACCATGAACAAAACATAAAAAACGACACAAGCGGAGTAGGCTTTTTGCGATATCAACCACTAACGGTAAGGGATTCTGCCAAATACCGGCTTCTTGACAGTCTCGCAAATGCCAATAATATTGACAACATCATCAAATTACAAAAGGAACTTATAAAAGGTTATATTCCGGTAGGTCCCTTACGCCTGGATTTGAAACACCTTGTCGGATACAACAAATTTGAAGGTTTAAAACTTGGTATCGGCCTTTGGACCGGAGACGAAATCACCGGAAATTTCACTGTTGGCGGATATTTCAAACATGCTTTTAACACAAATGATAATAATTATGGCACTGGCATTAAATGGAAGCCAGACACTGACAGTCAGACGGCCATATCAGCATTATATAGTCATGACATGCGTGTCACTGGTGATTTTTCGTTTCATAAAGGAAATATTGTAACAGTGGAAGATTTGCTAAAATCCTTTGCCGTTTACATAATGGACCAGCAAACAAAAGCGGAAGCTTCTATTCAGACATTATTGCTGAAGGATTTAACCGGAAAATTATTTTTCACTCATGCTGATGTAAAACCTGTCAGAACTTATCCATTTATCCCTGAAGCAAATGAACCTGATAATGGTTTCACCAATACCGAATTTGGCATTAAACTGCGGTGGGCACATGAAGAACAGCTGAATAAAACAGACTTTGGCACATTTCAGAAACCATCGACCAGTCCAAAAGTCTGGTTTAATCTCATATCAGGGATTCAGGATAGGGAACCTGACTTTACACGATATGTTAAAATCGAGACGCAAATTGAACAATCGTTCCGAACGGGTCCTTCCGCCAGAACAACACTGCGACTGATCGGCGGTTTAATCAACCGACAAGTGCTTCCAACCAATCTCTACAGTTTTTTTGGAACCTATGAGCCCTTATCCATTGAGGTGCCCAATATGTTTTCCACTATGGCTCCCAATGAATTTGCCGCAGACCGGTTTGCCCTGGCATTCCTGAAACATAAAATTTCCCTTTGGCAAAACAGTGAAGGGAATTTCAAGCCCGAAATTAATCTTATGACAAAAGCAGGATGGGGGAATATTAAATACAATAATGCTGAAGAAATAAATTCTTTTAATCAAGGATTCTACGAATCAGGGATATTATTTGATAATCTGCTAAATATCCTTTTCATTAAATATGGCCTGGGAGTACATTATCGCTATGGCCCCTTGCAAAAAGATAAAGGAATCGACAACTGGAGTTTTAGAATTGGGCTTGATTTTTCGTTGTGATAACTATCAACAAAATCCGCATTCATCGTGTTTATCCTGAACAAGTTGTTCAATACAGCATTCACGTTTTACATAAACCATATCAGCATATGGACTTACAAATCAAAAATCTGAGATACCTGGTAACAGGCGCCAGCTCAGGGCTGGGGAAGGCAGTAGCAGGAGAACTTTTGAACAACGGCGCGCATGTTATTCTCACGGCAAGAAGCAAACAAAACCTTCAGACAATATACGATCAATGGCCCGGACAGGTCACCATTGTTGCAGGTGATCTGACTAATCAGGCCTTTATTGACCAGCTGAAGGAAAATATTCCGAATGACTTATTTGGAGCATTCATCAATGCCGGAGGTCCTCCAACAGGAACCATTACCGAAACCACCATGGATGAATGGGATGCTGCCTATCAACTGGTAATGCGATGGAAAATAGAACTTTCAAAATTTTTGCTTCCCGTGTTTCAGAAAAATAAACATGGCAGATTTTTATTCAGCGAAAGTGCTTCGGTAAACAGACCAATTCCAAATCTGGTGCTGAGCAATTCATTCCGGATGGCCATTGTTGGTTTTATGAAAACCATGGTAAAAGAAATCCCTGGTGAGGACATAACTGCCAATGTGATCGCACCCGGATACCATGAAACACCTGCACTTGACCGTATTTTTCAAAAAATGATGCAGCAGGAAAACTTATCGATGGATGAAGCCAGACAACGTCTTAAGTCAAAAGTTCCTGTAGGACGATTGGGTAGTGCCGATGAATTTGCATCCCTTGCTACGTGGCTCCTAAGTCCTCTTTCGGGATATGCCTCGGGGCAGGTATTTACACTGGATGGTGGAGAGGGAAGATAAAATCAAATAATTTACTTCTTTATCTTTATAATGATACTCAACTATTTTTTGATCTAATATGAAGTATATACCAGGTTTTATTAAGGTTGATAAATATTTATTGATATATTTGTTTATATTTTGAAATTTATATCCAATGCAAAATATTAATCCTCTCCTAACTTTTAGTCTTTGCAGATATTAAAAAAGCAATGTTGTTTACAGCAGAGTGTTCCGGTGAGCAGGCTATCAGACAAATAAAAGTTTACCATCCTATTATTAATATAATTCATTGGCGGCGAATGCAAGATGACTGGATAAGAGAAACCATTGAAAAATACGCATATTTATCAAACAAAGAATGGGATTTGTTTTTAAAATTAGCCAAAACAATAATTTTAAAACCAAAGGAAATATTTTTTCAGTCCGGAGAAATTGCACAAAAAGCAGGATTTCTAAAATCAGGAATCCTGAGAGCATATGAAGAAAATGAAAAGGGCGACATCAGCACATCATATTTTTACTATATTCCCGATCATGAGGTAATTACTCTTCAAACTTCATTTTCCCAAAACATTCCAAGCAAACATACGGTTGAAGCCATCACTGAATGCGAAATACTGTATTTTGACAAAACTGACCTTCAGTTTTTATTCAATGCGCATCATAACTTCGAGAAATTAGGGCATAAAGTGGCCGAAAAACATTATCTGGATGGTTCAAAAAGGATCAGTTCCCTTCAAACAAAAACTGCTAAACAGCGATACCAGGAATTTTTAACCGAATGTCCTGCTCTTGTATTGCAAGTTCCCCAAAACATGATCGCCAGCTACTTAGGAATAACGCAATTTACATTAAGTAAAATAAAAAATGAAATGTAAATTTTTTGTCTTTTAACAAATGTTTACAAGATCTCTTTGCTTAATTTTAAGCATTCAAAATATGAACATGCCGGATACTTACTAATAACTATAAAACAGCAAATTAGCAGCAATGTATCTGAGAAATAATGGGCCGCAAGTTATTGTAATATATGTTGAAGAAAAGTTTTTTATTACTGTTCTTTCTTGTACCCATTATGGCAAATGCTCAAAATGTTGAACAAGTCCTTCACAATAAACCGCTCCAAATAAGTGGTGGAGTAAACGCCAGCTCCAAGTTTCACAATACCAGTGCAAGCAATTCTCACTATGATCCGTTTTTTTGGTTGATCAACGGAAATCTCAATCTCTCTGTTTACGGCATTATTAATGTTCCTTTATCATTTATTGTTTCCAAAACCAATCATTCTTTAGGCACCAATAAAGATCTCTTTCATCAGTTTGGCATAAGCCCAAATTACAAATCCATCACCATTCATGCCGGATATCGCAATATGGATTTTTCCCGGTACACAATGTCGGGAATCACATTTTTAGGTGGAGGCATTGAATATCAGCCTAAAAATTCAATGTTCGCAGTTAAAGCTTTTTATGGACGGTTTGCTGCAGCCAAACAATACAAATCTGTTTCAACCAATGATCCCGGTGCACTTAATGACCAACCGGTTTTCGAACGTTGGGGATATGGTACAACCATTTCGGCCGGAAAAAAGAACCATGCCGTGGAGGTGACACTATTTAAAGCCCATGATGAAAAAAATTCGATATCAGTGCCTGATAATCTTGATATCAGTCCGGTGGAAAATTTTGTATTAGGAGTTCGCACAAAAAACAGATTAACCCCACAACTTAGCATCAATCTTGATTATGCTTTAAGTGCTTATTCTACTGATACCCGGCAGCCTGAAATTGAACAGGAGACTTATTCATACTCCAATAATCTCGGCTTTTTATTCACCCCCCGAACCTCATCCCAGTTTAACAGCGCTTTTAATGGTAATTTTGAATATGATTTAAAATTTGCAACTTTGGGTTTCTCCTACAAACGAATTGAACCCCAATATAAGTCGCTTGGGATCTCGTTTATAAATAATGATGTTAGTGAATTCACCACCAATTTCGCCACATCCCTTTTTAAAAACAAACTTTCCTTATCCGGAAATTTCGGGTCCCAAACCAATAATCTGGATAATAATCAGCTAAAGGATAATAAACGAATTATAACTTCTGCAAACGCTGCCTACCGGGCGGGTAAAAATCTAAATTTCATGGCATCATTCGCCAATTTTAGCAGTAGTGCCACACCTACCCAAATTCATCTGGTCGATTCGATAAAATATACTCAAAGCAACCAAAACTACTCATTATCTTCTAATTACAATTTCGGACCGGAGGAATCTGCTCAGGGCATTAATCTTACCACCAGCTATCAAAAAGGAAATACACTGAACCAGGCCGGTACAAATGTTACAGATATTGATAATACTTTTTGGAATGCAAATCTGATGTACCAGCTGACTTTTTCTCAGATATTAGCCACAATGTTCATTTCGGGGAATGTTTCGACGTTCGAAACGCAGAATACAACCTCCACATCAATGGGCCCAACCCTGGGCGTAAATAAAAACCTTTACAATGATAAAATCAGAATGGGTATAAACTCAACGCTTTTAAACACCAGAGCTGAAACCGAACGCTCCACATTAATTAACACCAGATTCTTTACCAATTACAAAATAAATAAACATCACCGGTTCAATGTTGGACTTTCGTATTTAAGTAAATCATCAGAACTGGACTCTGTGAATCAATTTCAGGGGAGTATATCATATAATTACACGCTCTAATTAACAATAGAGCATTAAAAAAAGCATAAATGCAGAGACACAAAGACGCAGAGGTTTTATTATCAATGAGTTGCTATTATTTATTATTGCTATTCAAATCATTTATTATCAGGCACTTGCAAAAGTTTAACGGAATATTGATTACAATAATCTGGTAAAAAAAGCAAAATGCAGAGACGCAATGACGAAAAGTTTTTATTATCAAGAAATTTAAATTCATGATTTACAAACAGCTTATTATCAAGAGCTTTTGAAAGTGTAACAGAGCATTGTCATTAGCTGGCCTAACAACACAATTAATTGAATAACAAATATTTGAGACGCTTTTAATAACCTGGGAAATATGATAAAAAAAACATTTTTATACCTAATTCTGTTCTTTGCGGTTATTTCAGCGGGTTACACACAGATTACCAGGCCTGTGAGTGTCACCACTCAACTGACTCCGCCACATTCCATATTCCTCAGTGATTATACTTCACCGGGCTCCAACAAGCTAGTTGCCTCTGTTTTATTAAACGACTTAAATGAGCCGACATGGGACATACGCTTAAAGATAGTTATCGAAAGCAATGAAATCCGAATCTCCACCAAACACGGATTCCGTCCCTCATTCCCCATCACCATATTCCCGGGAACATTAGAGCGAATTTCCGGAGAAGCCCTTGAGCCCTATTTAAACTACAACAACATTGACATTTCAGGATTGTCATTAGCCAACCTACAGCAAAACGGCCAACTACCACAGGGATTTTACACTTTCTGCATTGAAGTTTATGATTACAATTCAGACAGGCTGTTGTCAGACAAATCATGCACTGGTGTTTTATTACAGCAAAACGGAATTCCGTTGATTCAATCTCCTGTGAGCGGAACTGTAATATCGGCTGTAAACCCACTGAACATTCCCTTTCAATGGCAATTATCATCACCCCCATTCAATTCAAATCCTTTAAATACCGAATATGAACTGACACTTTATAAAATCCTCGACCCCAATGAGGATCCGCAAAATTCAATAGCAAATAATGTTGTTGAAAAAATATATGAATCCGGATTTTTACCGGGCACAACAATAATATACGGATTGGCCCAACCACTGCTTGAAACAGGGCAAAAATATGCATTCAGAATTCAGGCAAGGGATGTGAAGGGGAAAGATATTTTTAAAAATAATGGTTACAGCGAAACAGGCTGGTTTCATTACGGATATCCCACCGGGGGTCATCTTTCTATTTTAATGCCTTCCGATAATAAGCATTTTATTATTGATGAATATAAACGCTTCAGATGGAATGGTCCGGACAACAGTTTGGATGGTCAACAAGTGGATTACCAACTGAAAATAGTTGAACTTGAGAAAGAGGAAGACCCTCAGCAAGCCATCGAAAACAATGCCGTCTGGCATCAGCAGGAATTAAATTCACGCCTGGCAACCTATGGCGGAGACCTTAATCTGAGTAAAGAACCGCAGCCACAGCAGCAATATGCATGGAAAGTTACGGCCTTTACCGAAGAACAGGAAGTTGCCGCCAGCGATGTATATACTTTTACCGGACCCCCTTTGATTGAATGGTTTTGGGCCGGAAATCATAAAGTATCCGTCAAAAAAACCACCACCGACGATCTGACGAATCTATCAGGGGAGGGAAGTGCTGTCATTTCTAAGGATAAAAAAACCTATACATTCCAATTCGACAGTCTGAATATTGTAGATGTTGGTGGTGAATATGTACTGCAATCAGGAAAACTCTATTCCGAACTATCCGGTTTTGAGCCCATAGAACTGAAACCTCAACTTAAAGACAATGGCAGTGCGGTATTTGAAGCCCAGGCACTGCGGCTGGATAAAGATAATCTTTCCATTAAGGGGCTTGTTAAATGGAATTTTCCGCTGGCAACCGATTCTCCCGGACTGGAAAAAATAACATCCAAATCCGAATGGCTGAATTATGACGATTTTACATTACTGGGTAGTATTCATTTAGATAATTCGAACCGGTTTAACCTCATTGATCCGGCCAACTATGAAATAAAATTCGACAGCCTCTCCAACTTTCTCATTTCTAAAAACAAATACAAGCTTCAGTTTTTTGGAGATATTCTTTTACCCGAAAAAATCAAAAACACCGATCAGCAGCGAATGGCTCTGCCATTCAGGAACATCAATAATCTCTACTATTTTTCTCAGGTAAATGTGCGAACTCCGAAAAACATTTCATTGGTGCCAAAAATGAATATCGGCTATAAACCACTTGAATATACCGTTGATTTTTCCGAACACAGCACTCCCGAAAAAATAAGTGCCAACCCGGCATGGAAAGGGATATACATCAACAAATTCCTTGTAAGGCTAAACAGTAATATTGATCATTCGGGTCAACTTTCTCTGTCAAATGATCTAAATCAGGAATTTTCTCTCTCCCTTACCGATAAGTATGAGAGTTCTGTCGATTCAGAAGGACTCAATCTGGCTATAGAACTGGCATTTAATGATTATAACAAGGCATTCTACAATACCTTTCCCAGCAAAATAAACGGTTTAAACATCAAAATCAATCAAAATACCCTTACTGAAAGTTTTTTCAGTGCATCCATGAAAATTCCGGTTCTCAAAAGAGATGAAGGATTGACATACACCATTCCTGTATCACAGGAAGGCCTGCAAATAAGCTCACTGACAGAAAAACTGATTGGTGAAAGAGTCAGTTTCAATGCCGATAAAGAAAAACTCCGACTGGATATTATAATAAAGCAGGCTGTTTTTAAGAACAAAGAACGCATTGAAATGGTGGTTGATATGGACTGGCCCGGGTTAGAATTATACGCGAAAAACCTATCACAGCTATGTGTTTGGGGAAATGAAAAATTTGGTTTCGGAACACCTGATGGCAAAAAAGCTTTGGCACGTCAGCTACCGGCAAAATATGACAAGACTTATGATGTAACCATCGACACCGTTTCAGCAGGTAAATACAGCAACAGTTTCCTAATGGGGGTGAGCGGTTCGGTATTTCTCTCGGAGGATATTTCGGGGAAAAATGATTCGCCACCCAGACTAAATCTGGCTTCGTATCAGAAAATAGAAAGTGCTACCCCTTCATACGAAATAGGCAGTAACGCATGGGTGCAAAAGTACATTTCGCTGGATATGGATCTGTCTTCTCCGGGAGAAATTTTTGCAGATCTTCCATACATCAGAATAAATACCCCGGTTATCGAATTTGAAGGAGGGCTGGTGTCAGAGAACAATCATCCCGTTTGGGGAACGGCTTTTTACGGCCTGATGGATGGTAAAATAAAGCAACCCCAAAACTATGAAGCAAAAATTCAGTTTCTGTTGGGAAAAGAAAACGGAACATCTTACTGGTTTGCCGAAATTGGCGTGAGCACTTCCGGCCATGATAAACCCAAGGTACCTGCCGGCAAAAAGAAGAAACTGAAGAA
>JBEPWN010000052.1:0-10840 GCA_041642395.1 Marinilabilia sp.
TTGTTCTTTCACACCTGGAATTGCTCAACACCGACATTATTTTTGTTAATCCCACATTTCTGCCTTCCGCCATCGTAGGAGGCGTTATCATGGGAGCAGGATTCATCATAGGCGGATTTTGCCCCGGTACAAGCGCATGCGCGGCTGCCATCGGAAAGTTAGATGGATGGGCTTTTATTATAGGGGCTACCATCGGCATTTTTGCATTTGGTGAAGTTTTCCCATTATTGGAAGATTTTTATATGACTGATGGACAGGGACCTTTGCTCATGCATGAAGTTTTTGGACTCAATCGCATTACCTTTGCTTTATTGATGACGCTTGTTGCTCTGGGAGCATTTGTCGCAACGGGAATGATTGAAGATAAGGTTAACAAGCGACCGGTGAGCATTCTTAGCGGGAACTGGAGAAATAAAGCCATCGCAGCAGCCATCCCTCTGGTGGTAGTCCTTTTGGTGATGATCACACCCTCGCGCAAAGAATACACAATGAAACAGTTGGAGGCAAGAGCTGCAGCAGGGGAATGCAAACCCGACCTTATAGACTCAGACAAGCTGGCATTTGAGCTGACAAACAATTATTACGAATACAACGTCATTGATGTAAGGACACCGGAAGAATATGAAGAATTTCATATTGCCACCGCCATAAACATTCCTTTGGAGGAATTGTCCAACGGGGTATATCGTCAATTATTAAACCAGCGCATCCGCACCAATGTCTTTTATGGTGCAAGTCCCGGGCAGGCAAAAAAAGCCTGTCTGGTGGCTCGCTACCATGGAAACACAACAAGCCTGGCACTTGATGTTACAGCAACTGAATTTAAAAACACTTTTTACAGTGACCACCAGATACCGAAGAACCCCACCAAAGAAGAACAAACATTGGCAATATTCAGACAAAAGGCAGCTGATAAAATGAAAGAAATCGAAGAGAATCTGGCTTCCAGAGAAAAACCGGTAAAAAAAGAAATAACCAGGATACAGGGTGGATGCAGTTAGAGAAGAGGATTTAAGAGGACCTGACTATCCGAATTTTATCGCTCAAATTAGGTTAAAATTATATTTATTGCAAAACGATGATTGTTCCTATATTTGTTCAGGAATAATCATCG
Source organism: Marinilabilia sp. (assembly GCA_041642395.1). Classification (GTDB taxonomy): domain Bacteria; phylum Bacteroidota; class Bacteroidia; order Bacteroidales; family Marinilabiliaceae; genus Marinilabilia. Next base: position 1,115 of record JBEPWN010000052.1, read on the forward strand.
TTTTCGTATGAGCTGGACACACAAACAACTTTCCATTCTTGCCATCGTGGCCATGACTTCGTTCATGGGAACATTTCTGATTTCCTCGATAAATATTGCATTGCCTGCCATTGAGAGAACTTTTGATCTGGAAGCAGTCTCCCTGAGCTGGGTTATCACTTCGTTTCTATTGGCCACGGCAATGTTTTTATTGCCCTTTGGACGCTGGGGCGATCTTACCGGAGTAAGACGCCTGTTTAAATGGGGTGTTGTTTTATTTACGCTGTCATCGGCACTTTGCGCCATTGCCCCAACAGGTTTCTGGCTTATCGCTTTCCGCTTCTTGCAGGGAATCGGCGCGGCATGTACCAGCACAACCGGTCCGGCAATATTGGTTTCTGCCTTTTCACCACGTCAAAAGGGGCGTGTATTAGGAATATCTGTATCCGCAGTATACCTAGGACTTGCCCTGGGTCCTTTTTTTGGCGGCTTCCTGACTCAATATCTGGGATGGCGATCTATCTTCATTGTTTCTGCAAGTTTTGGCATAATCATCGCTTCGATTACATTTCTTTTCCTGGGACGTGATCTCACCACAGATAAGGCACAACAAAGCGGGATGGGATTAAAAGGGATTATCTTTTACATGTTTGGACTTATGGCTCTGGCATATGGCTCATCCATTATTCCCTCCCTTTCGGGATGGGCTTTAATGTCCGGCGGCGCCTTATTCCTAATTTTGTTCTGGCAAATTGAAACCCGCTCAACCCGTCCTGTCATCGACACCCGCCTTTTCACTCACAACAAATTGTTTGCTTATTCCAATCTGGCGGCATTAATTAATTACAGTGCCACTTTTGCTATAGTCTTCCTTCTCAGCCTCTACCTTCAAAAAATTTTAAACTTCAATCCGAGAGAAGCAGGATTGGTATTGGTGGCACAACCCACCATGATGGCTCTTTTTTCGCCTGTAACAGGCCGTTTATCGGACCGTATCCAGCCACGCTACCTGGCCTCCTGGGGCATGACCATGAGCACAATGGGTCTGGCTGCCTTCGCATTTTTAGGCGAAAACACCCCTGTATGGCTGATCGTTTTATTATTGATTTGGGTCGGACTTGGCTTCGCCTTTTTTTCATCTCCCAATATGAACACAATCATGAGTTCGGTCGAAAAATCAAAATATGGACTGGCTTCAGGATCAGCAGCAACGATGAGAGTAGTGGGTCAGATCGTAAGCATGACCATTGCCACTTTCTTTTTTGCATGGCTATTCAAAGGGGATATGGTTGAAAATGTTGACAACGATTTGTTCCTGAAAGCCATGCAATATGGATTCATCACATTTGCAATTATCGGAATTGCAGGAATTTACTTTTCCTTTAACCGGGGCTCTATCGCCAGGGATTAATCCTTGTTCAATGCAAAATACAGGCATCTGTAATTATTGCTCCGGCATCTCATCATCTTCTCCCATATTAATGGAACCCAGATTTGTAAGCTCATAATCATTTGTAGTGAACTCCACCTTGGCATCATTATCAATCTCTGTCACTTCCATTGTAGTTACTTCTCCGGAAGATTTGTCCCTGTTCCGGCTCTCCATCAGAACACCGTCGAAAACACCATATCCATACAATGAGGATTTAAAAATTGCAGAAAAGACATCTTTCGCATTCCTGTCAAGATTCTTTGCGACCCAGAAAGAACCTTCATCCTCCTCTGTATCGTATGCATACTCTTCACACTTATATCCCAGAATATCTTTTGTACGCCCTGTTTTCCGGACATTTTTATTCATGTAATCAATCTCGTTGTTATCCTCATAGTCATCCACATAATCTTCTTCATCGGCTTGCTGTTCTTCCCCAAAAAACTTCAACCCATAGACCACACCAGTCTTTTCGCCATTTTCTTCCGACAAAATAACAGTTGCTTCGTTGGCATAATCCATAATGAAAACACCCTTTGCAGGTCCTTCATGATGCTCCGGGCTGCCGGACATAAATTCATAGGCAAAATCCCTTTTGCCCGGTGAGATATAGGTGATCACATCTCCTTTGTCTTCTACATTTCCATCACTGTCAAGATTTTCATAGTGCATCTTCATCTTTGATGAAAACTCATACTTTTCAGCAATAGGAACGGGTGAAGTAGAAACCCCCATTTTTTTCATTAACGCATTCATTCGCTTTTGATCACGTTGCTGCTCGTTTGCGTCTGATTGCTTCGCATCTTCCTTATCACCTTCAAGAGCCTCCTCCGTTTTATCCAGCTCCTTGTCAATCTGATCTTCAATTTTCTTATCCACCCTTTCCTCTGCTTTTTCCTCTGCTTTTTGAGCTGCCTTTTTAGCCACTCTTTCCAAAAAGCCCTGTGCTGAAATTGCTGTTGAAAACGACAACAATAAAAGCATACCAAAAATCCTAACTGTGGTTTTCATAACTCAAGTTTTCAATAATTAGTTAATTTCCAATTGATCATACAAGTTATCAGTTGCTTCTTATATTGTCAATATAATTTTTTGGATGGTACTTATATTTTGACAAAACTAGGATTAATAAAATGTATTTATGATGGACGACTTGATAGCCGAGTCGTTGGAAAGGAGAAAAACAGGAATAAATTGCGGTACCGGAGCTCAAATGGGCCAAAGGAGATGCCTGGGTGCCCGAAGCATTAATAATTCGCACCCGGGGAGGCAGTTTTCGCCGCTCAGGCTGCATCGATTATCTCTATTACAATCCTGATGGAACCCTGAAACGGGTAATTATGACAAGCGAAAGTGTTGATCCTGTTAAATAAATCATCTATCTCTTTCACATTAAAAAAGCCGCACTTCTGTTCAATACTCCGTTAGACTTTTTAAATCCCTGATAGATAGCTGTTTGTATAATGCCGGCATTTGTTGCAACTCTTTGATAATAATGACTTTGCGTCTTTGCGCCTCTGCGTTTATTTGTTTTTAACGGACTATTGTCTGTTAGAAGTGCGGCTTTATAAATTTTATGGATCCTCATAAATTTAGATTTCTTCCAGAGCTTCACCGGCAGCTTTGAGCATTGGATCCACATCGATAGGATTTCCCACAGCCTGCTTCATCCACTCATTGGGGGTTAGCCGACCCTGACGATAGATCTGTATCACTTCATCGGCAAAATCACGATCCGAAAGATGCTGCTCAAGCTGAAACTCGATGATATTTCCATAAGCATACGCCGATAAATATAGTGGATAACTAACCATATGACTATATACGGCCAGAATTGGCTCATCTTTCATTCCATATACAGGAGCATAATACTTATTCCATATCTCGTTAGCCAGATCAATGGTAGCCAGTTTCAGATCAACAGCAGTAGCATCAGGATTATCATAAAGCCACTTCCATACCCGCATATCAAGCAACGAAACGCCCATAATTTCATAGGTAGACCAAAGAACATCCAGTGTTTTCAATGCTTCTTGTTTAGGGTCCTCATTATCTATCCCCAGCAATTCCAAATCCCGCTTTTGAAAAATAAAAGCCAGAGCCTCAGTAAATGCAGTATTCGGCACACCATTTAGAGCATAATAATCAACATCATAGAGTGAAATCGTTTGTTCCACATTATGACCAAATTCATGAATAGCAATATTATATCCCTTATAATCCATTCCATTATCCGGAATACGTGTACGCAAATGTGATTGTTGTCCCACCATGGCAGCACCCCAGGCATGACCGGATCCACGAGCAGGATCGACAGATATCTTGTCAGCAATCGAAGAAGCTTTATCTTTTTTAAATCCAAGTTTAAGCAACAACCTCGGCAAATCTTTATCTAAAGCTTCAGCATCGGGATACAGCTTCTGTGTTTTAGCGGTAAGCACATCTTCATTGATTCCACTGCGTGCTTTAAACCCATCGTACCAAATATCGAAAGGCTCAAGTGATCTGCCCAAACGATCTGCGATAACCATTCCCACATCTTTCAGAACATTGGATTCAAGAAATTTTACAAACAATGCTTCAACCTCATTTTGAGCTATTTCCATTTCTCCTTCGAATTTGCGCTTAATATAAGTATCAAGTGGAGAATATGGATCCATTGCTTTAAGAGCTTTAAAATTATCAAGCATGTGTTGATAACGTGTATCCGGCTCAGAACCAAGAGAGATCTCCTCCCCGTCTTTTATAGCTGTGTTGGTTTGAGGATTCCAGATGTAGTCTCCGCTATTGATCACATCTTCAGGTATAGACTGGTTAATTATCCGTTTCATTACTTCATAAAGCATTTGCTGCTTCTTAAAGCCTTTCTGCCCAAGTGGATAATTTGCTTTCAATTCATCACGTAGATTCCAATGCGACAGCAAAATCATATCTTCTGGAAAAGGTCTGTTTCCCTTATCATCGATAATATTTCCGGCATATATATTATACTGACTGATATAAACATCCGAACGGGACCCTACTCTGGAGGCCTCCTGTTTTAATGCGGCAGGTACACGGGAAGTAAAAAAATCGCCCATCCGAGCATATGCCCAATCCTGTCGATCCCATTTGCTTGCATAATTTTGCTTTTCAGACAAAGAATAGTAGGGGAAATTGAGCGCAACACGAAAGGCGATCTTCGCGGCATAAAGATCTTCATCGAGATGCGCAGCCGGATTAAAGCCTCCAAATGCTTCATCAATGGGCATAACATCACCGTACTTAAGATGCAATGGTTCTAAAAGCTGCAGGGAAATCTGATTGAAATGACCATTTAGAATTTCCATATTCCGGCTTATTTTTTCAAAGAAAGCATGGCGTTTTGAGTCGTCACCAATAAAATATTCTTTGCAAAAAATCTCAAATTCTTCAGGACTTCCATCCTCCTGACGCCATAAAGAAGCCACATGCTTCACCCCCTGTTCAATGCGTTCATCTAACCCGGGATGATTATCAGTAAGGGTTTTTACGGTTTTCCCGACAATGACTTCATCAATATAATTTACTGTTGAACCGTTTTTTTCTTCCTGTTCGCATGATGATAATCCCATAATAATGAAGCTGATAAATAAAGCAATGTATCTCATCTTTTTTTATTTTAAAAGGAGTTTCAACAAAAATACAAAACATTTAGTTCCGTTTCCTCTGACAAATGACATATTATTGTATCTGCCAGATAATTTCAATAATGATAAAATCTTTTTATTTAATTCTGATTAAATCATTTCGAGAGAACCGGAAAAATTATTTGCATTACAAACCCCCTTATTTATCACGCAAATCGAAGATTTTTAATGTCATGCGTATAATTGTTTTACAAAATAAATAGCTTTTTACAAAAAAAAGATATATTTTTACAAAATGAAAGATATGACAGCCCATTTTTTATAAACCTTAATATAAAATGTCATGTTAAAAATGATTTTGTCCGGCGCTTTAGGACATGATGCCGAAGTTAAAGAAGTAGGCAAAAAGAAAGCGATTAATTTTGATGTTGCTGTTTCAATGGACTACAAAGACCAGCAAGGCAACAAAGTAGAACGCACCGAGTGGGTCAAAGCCGTTATGTGGAAAAATGACGGACAAAGCACGAAAGTGGCCGAATTCCTTAAAAAGGGACAAAAGGTGCTTATCGAAGGGGTTCCTGCCAGCGAGGGATTCAAATCAAAAGATGGTGACATTAAATCATCATTGAATGTCAACGTAAAAGAGCTGGAATTTGTAAATTGATTAATACCGGTTTACAAAATGGGATTTGCATCACACAAAATTATTATAAAAAAGGCCGTTCAATCAGGGACGGCTTTTTTATTTATTTTTTACAACAGATGATCCAATCGAAAAAATCACATATCCCAAAATAGTAATGGCCACTCCTCCGACACCAAAGATGACAACAGAAATCAATCCTATCAGGATCAACAAATATCTCATCACGTTATCGCGAACACCAAACGATTTGAACTTCAAAGAAAACATTGGTATTTCACTGACCAGCAGATAGCAAAATACAATCAACAGCGGAAAAACAAAATATGGATGTGAAAGCACGTCCCATCCGCCTCCACGGGTAAAAACCAAATGGATCATTGACACGGAAAACATACCGGTTGCAGTAGTTGTAAGTCCCAAAAAAGATTCAGTCTGTCGGGTATCCATATTAAATTTGGCCAATCGAAGGGCTGAAAAAGCAGTCAGGAGAAAAGGCAACAACAAAAGCAATTGCTCAAAAAAAGTTCTTTCAAAGAATCGAAACACCCACTCTCCCGAAAAATGAAAATGCAGCAAGCTCATATACGCTGCTGCTGGTGCCAGACCAAAACTGATCAGATCGGCCAGTGAATCAAGTTCTTTGCCGATATCACTATATGCATTAAGCAACCGGGCGGCAAAACCATCTGAAAAATCGAATACCGAGGCAATTAAAACACACCAGGCGGTAAGATCAGGTCGTCCCTGAAAAGCCAGCATAACTCCGGTGGCACCAAACAACAAATTCAGGCTGGTCAGCGTATTAGGTATGTATTTAAGAATAATCATACTAATTTCTTTTCTGCGATTTACAAAATTTAGTTGTATTGCCACAAAAGTAATCTTTTTACGATCATCATAATTTTGTATCCATCAAAACATTTCACTCTTGCGTTAGATTAGCGAAACATTCAAGAATTATATTCCGTATTATCTTTTATTTCATTTAGAAAAAAATGTTAGGCCAGCGTGTGTTAAAGGCTGGATTTTGGAAGATACATGGTTTTTGTCATTAAAATTTGATTTTATCCAAAAAGAACTTACTTTTGCAACAGATTATAATTAAAATCGCATCAAAAAAATGATTCTTTCAGTACATCATCACGCTCATTATCATTTCTACCTCATATAGCGAGGGTGGGCTGCTTGTACTATGCAATGATATATTACGTAAAAGGCTTACCTTGTTGGTAGGCCTTTTTTTATTTGCAACACCGTCAAAAAACTGAAAATTTAAATAAGATGGATACAAAACTACGGATCGCTTTACAGAAGAAAGGAAGACTATTTGAAGAGAGTCGCGACCTGCTGAAAGAAGCAGGGATAAAATTCAATCTCGGAAACGGACGGTTGATTGCATCAGCAACAAAATTCCCAGTTGAGGTGTTATTTCTGCGTGACGATGACATTCCCCAAACGGTGGCTGACGGGGTGGCTGATATTGGCATAGTGGGCGAAAATGAAATGGCAGAAAAGGGTTTTCCTCTGAAGACAGTCAAAAAACTAGGTTTCAGCAAATGCCGTCTTTCGCTGGCAATTCCTAAAGAACTGGATTACACAGGTCTTGAGTGGTTTGAAAACAAGAAGATTGCTACTTCTTATCCTGAAATACTAAAAAAGTTCTTTGCAGAAAAAAAAATTGCAGCTGAAATTCACGAAATTGCCGGATCTGTTGAGATAGCTCCGGGCATTGGACTTGCCGATGCAATTTTTGACATAGTAAGTTCTGGCAGCACCTTGGTGGCAAACCACCTGAAAGAGGTTGAGAAAGTAATGGATTCCGAGGCTGTTCTCGTATCTGGCGGAAACCTATCTCCTGAGAAAGAAGCCATTCTCGATCAGATGATTTTTCGCATTAATGCTGTAATGGCTTCCAATTCAAATAAATACATTTTACTCAACGCGCCCAATGACAATCTCAGTAAAATCATTGAAATATTACCGGGAATGAAGAGCCCCACCGTTTTACCTCTGGCTCAGGAGGGATGGAGCAGCGTCCATTCGGTAATCCGCGAAGACCACTTTTGGGAAGTCATCGGTCAGCTCAAAGCAAACGGGGCCGAAGGAATTCTTATCATACCCATTGAAAAAATGATATTATAATTAAATTAAAACCTCCACTGCAATGGAAACATATAAGTTCCCCACTCCAGGCGAATGGGAACCGTTAACCAGACGTGCTGTCATCGATCAAAAGGAAGTATTTGAAAAAGTCAGTCCCATACTGGAAGCAGTCAGGCAAGATCAGGACAAGGCTCTTAAGGAACTGACCAGGCGTTTTGATGGTGTGACCATTGATGATTTTGCGGTCACCGAAAAGGAAATCCTCGATGGCTGCATGCAGGTGGACAGCAAGCTGAAAGGCGCCATAAATACTGCTGTTATAAACATCCGTAAATTTCATGAAAGCCAAAAACAGTCCATTCGTAAAATTGAAACCTCTCCCGGGGTGGTTTGCTGGCAACGCAGTACCCCCATAGAAAAGGTTGGCCTCTACATTCCAGGAGGTTCAGCTCCTCTTTTTTCTACAGTCCTCATGCTGGCCATTCCTGCAGCTATAGCCGGCTGCCGGGAAGTAATACTGTGTTCACCCCCGGGTAAAGACGGCAATATTCATCCGGCCATTCTTTTTGCGGCGCACCTGTGTGGGGTCAGTAAAATATTCAGAATAGGAGGTGCCCAGGCCATAGGAGCCATGGCCTATGGCACGGAAACCATCCCGGCCGTCGATAAAATTTACGGGCCGGGAAACAGCTTTGTTACAGCAGCCAAGCAGCTGGTAACTCTTGATGGAGTTGCCATTGATCTGCCTGCCGGCCCATCCGAAGTTGAAGTTATGGCCGATGAAAGTGCCAATCCCGCCTTTGTCGCATCCGATTTGCTGTCACAAGCCGAACACGGACCCGACAGCCAGTCCATTTTGATAACAACTTCCGAAAACCTCATTAATCAGGTGCAAGCAGAAATTGAGCGGCAATTGGCACTGCTTCCAAGAGCCGAAATAACAAAAAAAGCACTGAACAACAGCCGGCTCATTTTACTCAATAGCGAAGAAGAAATGGTGGCTTTCACCAATAAATATGCTCCGGAACACCTCATTCTTTCGGTTCGTGATTATGCAGCCACTGCTGAAAAAATACTCAATGCGGGCTCAGTTTTCCTGGGCAATTACACGCCCGAGAGCGCAGGTGATTATGCCTCAGGAACCAATCATACATTGCCAACTTATGGTTATGCACGAGCTTACAGCGGAGTAAATCTCGATGCTTTTTGCAAAAAAATCACATTTCAGGAAATATCCCGCAAGGGACTCAAAAAACTAGGTCCCGTGATTGAGATAATGGCAGCCGCCGAGCATCTGGAAGCACATAAAATGGCGGTATCTCTAAGACTTAAAGAACAATAACAGAAAACAGGCATACAGATTGATCGGAAGAATATCAACAATAACAAATCACCGGAAAGACATAAACAAGACCGCTGTCGAATGATGTTTTTCTCATTATCTAAACAAGTTTAGCCAATGAAAATGTTAGAGAAATTACTTCGTCCCAATATAAGAAACCTGAAGCCCTACTCATCCGCAAGAGATGAATACACCGGTGAAGCTGCTATTTTTCTGGATGCCAACGAAAACCCTTTTAATGAACCCATTAACAGGTATCCCGACCCCCGGCAAAGAGAACTGAAAAAACAAATTGCCCGCATCAAAAATATTGACCCCGAAAACATTTTCCTTGGAAACGGCAGCGACGAAGCCATTGATATTGTGATTCGTGCTTTTTGTGAACCGGGAATCGACAACATTGTTTCCATTAGTCCAACATATGGGATGTATCAAGTGGCAGCAGACATTAATAATGTGGAAGTTCGCAAAGCACTCCTCACCCCTGATTTTGAGCTGGACACCAAATCACTGCTCGAAAACACTGATGATCGCACCAAAATCATGTTCCTCTGTTCGCCCAACAACCCAACCGGAAATTGCTTCCGCAAGGAGGACATTCGCCTTCTGCTGGAAA
>JBEPWN010000053.1:0-10357 GCA_041642395.1 Marinilabilia sp.
AGAATTTTCCAATGTTTTTAAAGGCTGCACTTCAATTGATTTCCAGTCGTAATGATGTGGTGTTCTTCATTGTGGGGGATGGTCCTGATAAAAATAAAATACAGAAAATGGTTCCTGCCGGTAAAGAAAACCATTTTGTATTTACCGGTAAAATAAATAAAGTAGAAGAGGTGGTTGCATCTTTCGATGTGGGAGTGCTGGCATCATACGGAGAAGGAACATCCAATAGTTTGCTGGAATATATGCTTTTGACGAAGCCGGTAGTCGCGACAGATGTTTTTGGCATCAATGAGGTAGTTAGAAATGGGGTGGATGGCTATCTGGTTCCACAAAATGACTATAAGTTTATGGCTTTGAGAATTAATGAATTGCTCGATAATCCCGATTTGGCTGAAAAGATGGGGCAGTCAGGAAGAGAGCGTGTTGCACGAAATTATTCAATCCATCAAATGGTTTCTTCCTATGAAAATGTTTACCTGGAAGTAACAAATAAGTAACCTGAATATGAAGTATCAGATAGTTATTGCTCTTGAAAGTTATTATGTAACAAGTTGGTTTGCACATGCACTTAGAGAATATGTTTCTAAAACTGAAATAGAAATTTTCCTTCTTGTGATGAAGTCCGGTAAGCCGGATTTCCGCAAACGCAAAGGAAATAAAATATTAAAAAGAATTATGCCGTTCTTTTATCCGGTAAAACTGACTGATTATTTTGAAAGTGTGCCCACTGCTTCAAAGCATCCTTTATTAGCAATGGTTTCGTCTAAATCCCGAATGGCACTGATTGAGGATGAATCATCTCCTAAACATATTTTTGTGCATAAAGGTCATTTGTTTACATCTGCCGGATTGAAAGGATTGTGGTATTTTTTCCTGCACTTTTTTGCTTTAGGAAGGCCAATGGTGATTGATGATGGCAGATTTCTTATTAATAGTGTGTTTTTTCAGACCCGGAATTATACTTATGCTAAAAATATCGGGTTTTTGAGGTATAATTTCGAAAAGATTCTTGATCATATTTTGTTTCATGTTCCTCACAATTTTCCGTCACATATAGAAAATGGACTTTCGGAAAATGAGTTCTTTAAGTTTTTCCGGTATCCATTCTGGCAGTTTACTCAGAAATTTCGTGAGAATCTGTTGTCCCCTGGCTGGCAACTAATAAAAATGAACAGGCATTCACTTACCATGTTGAAAAGTGTCATGGGGGGAGGCCTAATAAAACCCACGATCAATTGTGGATGGGCCGACCCAATGATTGTTGATTCTCAACAAGGGCTTTTCCTGTTTTTTGAAGAGGTGTATAACCAAAAAGGTCACATTTCTGTTGTGAGACTCAACCGGGATACTCTGGATATGGAAGGACTTCCCTCCAGCATATTAAAATTCGACACACATCTTTCATATCCTTTCGTTTTTGAGGTTGATGGTCGCTGGTATATGATACCTGAGAATAGTGCAAATGAAGAGGTTTCAATATACAGGTCCGTTGATTTTCCAATCAGGTGGGAACACTATAAAACCGTGTTCCATGGTGAAAAATGGGTAGATACCACTCCCTTCTTTTACAGAGGTAAATGGTGGATTTTTTCGGTCAAAAAACCTGCCCCCTATGCTTCTTCTTACCAGGATCTTCATCTTTTCTTTTGCGATGACATTCTGAATGATAAATGGATCCCGCATCCTCAGAATCCTGTTGTATCTGATGTTCGGAGTGCCAGGCCTGCAGGTGCACTTTTTTTGTACAACAATAAATTATATCGTCCTGCTCAAAATTGCATTAATAAGTATGGTGGCGGACTTCAGTTTTGTGAGATAATTACAATGTCGGAGGACAAATATGAAGAAAAAGTGATGGGTGAGTTCACCTTTCCATGGACCAGTAATTTATCTTCTTTTCATACCATTTCTATTTATGAGGAAATGGTAATTGGAGATTGTTTTGTGTAGAAATTTTAATAATATGGTAATTGCAGTATTTATTAAACAGTTGAGCGTGGGTGGTGCAGAAAAGCAAAGTCTGCTTCTTGCCCGTGAGCTTCAGCAATTGCATCCCACTTTTTTGATTGCATGGAGTGGGAAAGAAATTGCTCCTCAGTATAAATCCTTCATTGATCAATATGGGATAAAAGTTGTTTTTTTGGAAGGATCGGTATCTCTCAAGTTTTTTGCTTTGTGGCGGTTTTTCAGGAAAGAAAAGGTTACCCATGTTTTTAATTTTTTACTGATCAATAACCTGATGGGAGGTCTTGCCGGCAAGCTTGCAGGTGTCCCTTTTATTTATGGTGGTATCCGGAATTGCGAAATCGTGTCCTCAAAACTTCTATGGCAGAAGTATTTGCATAATTATATTTCGGATAAAACGATATTTAATAACCTCACAGGAACAGAGAATCTGGCCCGGCAAGGATTCAAAAAAGAAAAAATGATGGTGGTTCATAATGGCATTGATGTCGATGGAAAATTTCATGCCCGATCTGATGTTGATCAACCTGTGATTTTTACCGCCGCCCGGTTTCTTTCCCAAAAAGATCATTATACAGCACTGAGGGCCATTAAAATCATAAAACAATCAGATCGGTGGGTTAAGTATGTAATGGCCGGATATGGCCCCCAGGAAGGTGAAATCCGGCAATGGATCAAAGAACTTGGACTTACAGAATGTGTTGAGATAAATGTGGCTCCCAAAGATTTACCGGATCTTTTCAATAGAGCCCATATTTATCTGAGTACTTCTCTGAAAGAGGGCTTGTCCAATTCAATAATGGAAGCCATGGCTTCTGGTTTGCCGGTTGTAGCAACCAATGTTGGTGACAATAAATACCTGGTCAGGGATGGTGAAAATGGAATATTGGTTGATAAAGGAAATCCTGAGAATTTGGCAAGTGCATTGATTAAATTACTTGACGATCCTCAATTGCGTCAAAATATGGGACTCAAAGGATATGAATATTTGAAGGGCAATTTTTCGGTGCAAAAATATCTGAATTGTTATATTGAATTATTGAATGATGAGTGAAAAGAGAAAAGGCCGGAAGCCAAAAATAGCTGTTATTGGATTAAAAGGGTTGCCTGCTTATGGCGGCTCAGCACGGGCAGGGGAGAACATGATCTTTTTTTTAAAACATGAATATCAATTTGTAGTATTCAATACGGATACGCATACATCAAGATCTTCTGGTATTTATAACGAAGTGGAGCAGGTGGTGTTCCGGAAATTCTTCATCGGGTCGCTAAATACGCTTTATTATTATTTGCGGTCCGCTTTCTATTGTTTGTTCAGGGGCGATTATGATGTAATTCATGTGTTTCATGTGGATGCGGCGTTTATTGTGCCACTGCTGAGACTTCGTTACCGTGTGGTTTCGGGCCACCGCGCCCGGCCGCACCTGGCCGGTAAGTGGAATCCTTTGGTAAGCTGGTATTTTCGCTTTATGGAATGGGTGTTTTTTAAAATGCCTGCCGATGTTGTTACATCTGTAAGTAAGCCTGTTGTTGATATGTTTCAAACACATACCAAACGTAAGATACTTTTCATTCCAAATGGTATTCTTTTTAATCATAATGCTGAAGAATTGCCTTCAATTGAGGAAAGGGATTATATATTATTTGCTTCCGGCAGGATAATGAACGGCAAAGGCGTACATATCATGCTTATGGCTTTAAATAAAATAGGATATAAGGGACGGATCCTGATCATTGGCAACCGCCGTCATTCTCCCGGGTATTCGCTCCGTTTGGAGCAGCTTGCAGAATCATTGGATGTTCGTTTTATTGATATTATCAAAGACAAGAAATTATTAATGTCTTATCTCAAAAATGCCAAATTATTTATTTTCCCCAGCTTTTTCGAAGGAATGTCCAACATGCTGCTGGAAGCTTCTTCTATGCAGGTGCCAATAATATCGAGTGATATTCCTGAAAACAAACAGGTATTTGATGATGACGAAATTTTCTTTTTCAAAACTGGTAATGTTGATGATCTGGCCAGTAAAATTCAGTATGTGCTGGCCCGTGAGGATAAAGGAAAGGAGGTGGTCGAAAAATGCTACACCAGGTTGAAGCGTGACTATGACTGGGAAAAGATTTCACAAAAGTATGCAGAAATTTATCATTGGCTTTACAAAAATAAAAAACCCCTGAATCGCCATGATAATGCAATTCAGGGGTGATGTTTATGTTTATTTGTAACGATTCTTTTTTTTAGGCTGTTACATTTGATAGTCGCCTGCCAATTCGTTCAAATACATTTCAAGATTGGTATAATACGATGAAATGTCGTAATCTGAAGCATCATCCGCAGAGTTTGGATTGAGTCCTTTTGCAATTTCCCATTTGTCAGGAATTCCGTCATTATCGGTATCAGTGGGTACATCTCCCTGGAATTGAGCAGGGAATCCGCCTCTGTCACGTGGAGAGTCAACAAAATCACCTTTGTGCGTTTTGGTCTCTTCAACGATACGAGCGTCTGCCTCATCCAGAATTGGTTTTCTTGCACCTACATTGGCAAGTACATGATCTGCCACTTCATTGATCGGGCGAACTTTTACATATTCTTTAGTCCAATTGGCGGGAGCTTCTGTCATTTCAAAATTAGCGTAGAATTCAGGGAATTTATTGTAGGAGGTGCTGATTTCCTTTAACGCGTTAATTTTTCCGTTGTCATCCATGTAGTTTTCACCGAAAAACAGAGTGGATCCGTCCACCAGATACCAGTTGCCTGTCCGGTATAGCGGCAAATCTGAGCTGGTAGGCCCTTTGCGATAAAGATTTCCGTAAATAACGGCATCATTGATTGGCAATTCATCTTTAAAAATTTGTGAATGTGTACCATAACCCGGTTTGATGTGGCCCCAGTTGTATATCACATTGTTGACAATGTGAATGTTACGGCTGTTGCTGGACATTATGGGGTTTCTGTTCATATTATGAGCAAAAAGATTATTGACAATTGAGATGTTGTCCAGATTATTAAGCATCAATAAACCTTTTGAATGTGGTCCTTCATTATGCAAACTATTATTAAGGCCTTCACCAATAATACTGTTCTGCATCGTAATGTTGTTTGTCCCGGTGGAGAAAGTCAGGTTCTCATCAACGGCCCAGGTAAAGGACATCCTGTCGAGCACAATGTTATGACAGTTTCGATCTTTATAGATGTATAAAGCATCGCGGAGTGTGGGTTCAAGAAGATCGGCACCCGTATCATCACCCGGACGGATTCTTATGTGCCTCAGGATAACTTCATATGTTTCAATTTGAATTCCTGCATTTTTTAATGTAATCCCTGAGCCGGGAGCTGTTTGTCCTGCAACTGTGATATAAGGATCAGTTATTTTTACATTTTTTGTCAGTTCAATGATTCCGGACACTTTAAAAACGACGTTTCTTGGTCCTGTTTCTACCTCAAGAGCGTGACGAAAGGTTCCCCGATCATGCGAATCTTCGAGTGAGGTAACGTAAACGGTTTTACCGCCCCGGCCACCTTTGGTAAAGCGTCCATACCCTTCGGCAGTTGGAAATGCCAATGTTTCACTGAATTCAGGTGCATTATAATTGCCTGAATTGCTGGTTGTGTCTTCTACAGCCTCTTCTTCTTCAACTTCTTCTGCTTGTTCTTCATCGGTAGCCGGGTCAGTTACCGGACTGATGTCCTCAAGCTGGCATCCCCATGCTAACCCAATGATACCAATGGACATAAGTGTTCTGTTTAAAAATTTTTTCTTCATGGCCTTTTGTAATTTTTAATTGATTCTAATTCTGCAATTGTTTTTTCTTTGGTTTGTGGGTTATTACGGGATTGTTTTGAAAATGTTGTTTCGTCAATTAGTTTGGAATAAATCCGACTCTTAAAATGAGGATGTGTATGTTGGTTTTATTGGCATTACAGATTGGTTGTTAAAAATGATTAAACTTTTTAGTCATTAAAAATA
This sequence comes from Marinilabilia sp., assembly GCA_041642395.1. Classification (GTDB taxonomy): domain Bacteria; phylum Bacteroidota; class Bacteroidia; order Bacteroidales; family Marinilabiliaceae; genus Marinilabilia. The sequence goes on from JBEPWN010000053.1 coordinate 5,934, forward strand.
ATTGTTTCGTCAAAAAAAATGACTTTTAAGCATGAATACAAAGTGATATGTGGTGATGATCAAAATAGGAAGGGATGGTTTTTTATCCTTTTTTTTTCCGGATTGGTCAAAATAAACTCGACATTCAGTAAGAGAGGTCTTAATTTTCGGGTGTTGTTAATATTTAAAGGAGATGTGATATGAAAACTTTAAAATGTTTTTTTCTAAGTGCAATTGTACTTTTTGTATTTAATAGTGGTTGTCAAAATTCTAATTCGAGTGATATGAATGATGAAAAATCAAAACAGGTTCTTTTTTTACACCATAGTACCGGTAAGATTATCTGGCAGGGAGGCAATAATATTGTTACGAAAGTAAAAGGCAAACTGGGGATGAAAGGTGCGGTTGAAAAGTGGTTTGATAAATACAATCGCAGTAACAATACAAATTATCAGATCCGTGAAATGGCTTTTCCGAAAAAGCAACCTTATGGATGGAAAAATTATCCCTTCGATTATTATAACATATGGGTGAAGCACGGAGATGAAGAGTCTTTTATGGAGGAGCCCACACTTAAGACGCTTGCTCCCCAATATGATTTGATCGTATTCAAACATTGTTTTCCGGCAAGCAGAATTGTATTTGATGGCACATCGGATATTGATTCTGAAAGAAAAATGGTTGAGAATTATAAGATGCAGTACATTGCTTTAAAAAAGGAATTGCACAAATATCCGGATACCCGGTTTCTATTATGGACCCCGCCTGCTCTGACCCGCGCGAAGTCAAGTCCGGAGGCAGCCAGGGCTGCAACCGGTTTTTCTGAATGGGTTGTGAATGAGTGGGATCAGTCTGGTGATAATGTTTTTATCTGGGACTTCCGGACTCTGGAAACAGGAGGCGGTGATTATATCCTGCCCGAAAATTCGGTTGATGAAAGAGATTCTCATCCCTCCCATGCTTTGGCGAAAAAGGTATATCCATTATTTGGTCAGCGGATGGTTGATGTTTTGGAATTAGAAAAATGATAAGGCCGGTGGCAGATCGGCGAAATAAACCAGGTTAATGATTAAATTTTTTGTAAAGCTGGCACAACGGGTTGCCGGTATTATACCCGTCAGTAAATTCCGGGTTTGGCTTCTGCGTAAAATTGGTATCCGGATTGGAAGGAATTGCAGGCTTTTTCGGGCTGACTGGGGGACCGAACCTTATCTGATTGAAATTGGTGATCATGTGGTGGTTTCCAATAATGTAAGATTTTTGACCCACGATGGAGCCGTTTGGGTGTTTCGGGAAGAGTTCCCCGATTTGGATATTTTTGGTTCCATAAAAGTGGGGAATAATGTATGCCTGGGTTTTAATGTATTATTATTGCCCAACACCGAGATCGGTGATAATTGTATTGTCGGGGCAGGTTCTGTGGTGAAGGGAAAAATTCCGCCTGATTCTGTTGTTTTTGGAAATCCGGCCAAAGTAATTATGCCTATGGGCTTGCACAAACGGATGGTTTTGATGAGTCGTTTTCGTTGCAACTCAAAAGGGATGTCATATCCGGAGAAGAAAAAAATGTTGACAAAAATTTTTCAAAACCGAAGAAAAAATGAATAGCAATATTAAGTTTCTGGTTTTTTGTTTTGTATTCGTGGGTTACGGAACCATTGGAGCTCAGAATATGTTCCCTGGGGCCAGTGGCTTTGGAACACACTCATCCGGAGCTTATGAAGGCGATACACTACCAGAAATTATTTATGTAAATAATCTTAACGACTCGGGACCGGGCTCCTTGCGGGAAGCGGTCTCCAATCCATTTCCACGTATAGTGTTGTTTAATATTTCCGGAACCATTCGTTTGTCCGGGGCATTGATCGTTAATTATCCTTTCCTTTTCATTGCGGGTCAGTCTGCTCCGTGTAAAGGTATTGCTGTTACGGGTGCTCCTTTTATCGTTCGTACTCACGATATTCTGGTTCAGGATGTTCGTTTTCGTCTTGGAGCAGATTATCGCCGGCAGTCCGATTGTCTGAGTATTACCGGCACTGATCGTGTCGTCAGGAATGTGGTGTTCGACCATTGTTCTTTTGCTTTTGGACTGGATGAGAATATTGGCATTCTTAATGCCGGGCCTGGTATTACCATAAGCAATTCCATTATTGGTTATGGACTCCACCAACTTGAACATTCCTGTGGTTTGGTGGCCCTGAATTCTGAAGGCATCAGTTTAACAGATAATATTTTTGCTTTCAATTTTGACAGAAACCCCAACATAAGAGGGGATACAAAGAATGTGGAAATTCTAAATAATCTTATTTACAATTCGGGTTCGCATGCCATATACCTGGGAAGTAGAGGACCTACAAACAGTTTCTTGCATGTTTTAATTGAAAAAAATTTATATATAACAGGGCCTGATAATATTAACAGATTCCTTTTGTCGGTCCATGAAAATGTGGCAGACAGTATGGTTGTCTTCTGGGACGATAATCTGACACTTCATAACAACAGGGTATATGATACTGTGACCCAACAATTGTTTGATAACTCGGAAAGATTTGAACCGGCTGCAGAACGTCCTTTTCCGGCCTCTTCCGATTTTCTTTCCCCTCCTGCTGATTTGCTTGAAAAATTAACAGAAAATTCAGGTGCAAGGGCCGAAAACAGGGACCAGCTCGATAGTCTTATTATTGGAAACATAAGAAACCGCACTGGCCAAATTATTAGACATGAGTCGGAACTAAAAATTTCATCCGAACTACCGATCCGGAAAAGTTCGTTTGAAATTCCGGACAACCCCCATGAGGCTGATGGCACAGGTTATACTGTTCTTCAGGTTTACCTGCAAAATCTGCTCGAACGTTAATTTGAGATATGTTTTTGAGATACGTAAATTATTAATCCCGAAGAATTCGGGATAATCTATCTAACATCTGACATCTAAAAATCTAACCATCTATTGTAAAATACAGCATTCTGATAATAGAATTGATCTGTCATCACTATTTAGAATCACTTCGTGTAAATAAACAGACTGCTAAACAAATTAGGATGGCCTTTTAGAAGTCCTTCCAGTATCTTGTGCGATATAATTGCATAGTAACTCGTTGAAACACCCATAAATATTGACATCTATGAAAGAAGAAATAAAAGGATTTATTGCTGAAACCACTTTTACAAACCTGGATGAAATTCAGGAAGATACAATGCTTTTTGATGAAGGTATATTCGATTCAATGGGGTTACTAAATCTGATCTCTTTTCTGGAAGAGAATTACGGCGTTCAAACAGATGATGTTGACCTAATCGAGGATAATTTTAAAAATCTGAGTTCTATTCAAGAGTATGTGACACGAAAAAAAGGTTGAGACATGTGTGGTATTGTCGGTTTTTCAGGGTGTATGGCAAACCGGGATGAGTCGGAGTTTGTACTTAATAAAATGCTCACGAGGATCCGCTACAGAGGTCCTGATGAAGCAGGTGTTTATGTCTCCAAAGGAGCATGTCTGGGCAGTGTGAGGTTAAGTATTATTGATCTCGCTTCGGGTCAGCAGCCTCTTTGTGACGACAGTGGACGTTACTGGATTACCTTTAACGGTGAAATATTCAACTATCGGGAATTACGTAACGGCCTTGAACAGCGGGGCTGCCGGTTCAGAACAAACAGCGATACCGAAGTTTTGTTGCTTGCTTACAGAGAGTACGGGCCTGATTGTTTGCAGATGCTCAATGGCCAGTTTGCTTTTGCTATATGGGATGTTTTAAAGGGCAGTTTGTTTCTGGCTCGCGACAGAGTAGGTATCAGACCTTTATTTTATAGTTTTCAAAATAACCGGTTGGTTTTTGCCTCGGAAATCAAATCAATTTTTGAGTTCCCTGATATTCAGCGTGATCTGGATCGTGAGGCGCTTCATCAGGTTTTTACATTTTGGACGACGTTGTCACCACGTACAGCTTTCTCGGGAATAAATGAACTCTCACCCGGCCACTTTATGTTTTTTGAGAACGGGAATATAACCATTGAGAAATACTGGGAACAGAGATATCCTCTTTCCGGTGAATTTTTCGATGGAAGCTTCGGGGAGGCTGGTGAAGAACTCGAATATTTGCTCACTGATGCCATTCAATTGCGTTTGCGTGCCGATGTGCCGGTCGGTTCTTATCTCAGTGGTGGCCTTGATTCTTCAGTGATTGCCTCATTGATTCGCAAAAACAGTCCGGATGGTTTATTACAGACTTTTTCCATTGGTTTTTCCGATAAAGAGTTTGATGAAGGTAGTTTTCAGGAAAGCATGGTGAAGCAACTTGGTACCCGCCATCACAAGGCTTTTTGCAATAGCAGCGATATTGCCGGTCTGTTGCCGCGTGCTATATGGCATACCGAAATGCCTCTTCTCCGGACTGCCCCTGTGCCCATGTTAATGCTTTCACAATTGGTGCGCCGGCACAATATT
>JBEPWN010000054.1:0-10317 GCA_041642395.1 Marinilabilia sp.
CCAAACTGCCCGCAATAGAGTAATGTTTACTTGCAATAAGCGAAACAGTGACATTCCGGATATTTTCTTCGGTTACGAAAACAGTAACCGGTAAAGAGAACCTCTCTTCAGGACTCATCATCTTTGGTAAAGAAGTCCATACCATTACCGGTTTCTTAATTTTTACTTCAGTATGCATATTACCTGTAGCCTTTCCATTGGTGCCAATAACCATAACACGCACCGATCCGGTGTATGAAGGGATGTCCATGGCATGAACATTTTCGCCTCTTTTTTTCAGGCTGAAAGGCCCCATGAATCTAACCATCGGTTCGAAACGGCGCATCTGATTCTTGCTGCCGTCGCCCGATAAAGATCCATCACCACCAACACTAAAAAGCTGCTCTATTTTCCCTCCGAAGGCGCCAATAACCTCATCGTAAATATCCCAGGTTCTAACTCCCAAGGCTTCACGTGCATTAAACCTTGCCCATGGATCGGGAGTATTGTGATTGGTAAGGTCCAGAAGACCTTCATCCACCACCGCAACAACATAATCCATTGGTTCACCATCGGCTTCACTGACTTTAATTTCTGCCTTTTCATCCGGTCGCCAGGTTTTTGGTGTGGCGATCTCCGGTTGCAGGCGGGTTTCCGGATCTTCGACCAAAACCGGCACCATACCGTAAAGGCGCAAGGGACGGCTGTTTGCTGATTGCTCATAAGGCTGTATCAAAGTAATACTGATGTAGATATTAGGAGCCATTTCAGGAGTTGCTTCAAAGGAAAAAGCGGTTTCGTTATCGGACAGATCCTCCCACCAGCTTTTTAGTACCCTGCTTCCGTTTTCGAGACTCACCAATGCCCGCCCATGTTCAGAGGAAGGAAAGGTGACAGAGACCTCGTCTCCAACAATATATTTGCTCTTATCAGTGGAAAAAACCAGATGTGATGCTCCATCCCCGTTTTCAGAATTCCTTGCCCATCCCGGCCAGTCAACCATAATCGTAGATGACGAAGAATGCCCGGAAGATGGATTAACCAACCGAATAAGATAACGCCCCCATTCAGGTTTATTGACTCTGAAGTCAAAGCTTCCTTGCCCATCCGATGAAGTAGTCACAGTTCCGGAATCAACTATATTGCGACTACCGGATGAGATATAGCGGCCCAGATTCTCATTGGATTTTTCCCACCACCAGCGCCAGTCTATTTTGTAAACGGTATATTCCAATTTCTGACTGCCAATGGTGTTTCCTAAGGCATCCACAGTAACCACATCAATTTGGTGATCCTCATCAGTCAGCAGTAAACCACGATCATCGCCCGAAGGAACCCTAATTCCGGCATAAACATCAAAAGGCGATAAATCCAATGTTTTTGAGTTAACGCTGAAAGTACCGCCCTCCTCGAATACACGGGAAGTTAACACTGCTTTCAGTTTTCCGGGTGCCCGGTTAAAAGAGGGAACCTCAACTCTGAATGAAGCCCTGCCTTCTTCATCAAGAATACTCTCATTAATGGTAATTTCAGATTCATCCGCATTGCGTGTCACGTCATCAAAATTATAATTCTGAAAATCATTGAAGGTGGTTTTACTCTTACGCGTGCTCATCCGCACATCCGCTTTTAAATCTGATGCAGGCGAACCATGCAACCAGTTCGACTGAATGGAAAAACCTGTCGTCTGTCCCGACTTCAGCAGATCATCCTCTATTTCGAGTTCAATTTTAAGCCGGTTGGGCCGGATGGTCTCTATTCGCAATGATTTTTCGAAGACCACACCGCCTATGGTGACACGTGCAAGCCAAAAACCTGTTGGTGCATCCTCGTCGGTGACAGTGCGAAATGTATAGATTGTATTGTTGGGGTGCGTTTGAGCCTGACGATGAATAAGCCGTCCCCGGGGATCAGTAAGTTCAAAAGTAACCGGATGGTTGGCGGGTAAAGTACCAGGCTGACTCTCCATCGGCATAAACGAAACAAATAATGAATCGCCTGGCCGCCATACATCCCTTTCGCCAAAAATAAACCCTTTGAGTCCCTCGCGAACCGTTTCCCCCGACACATCAAAGCGGTCAAGCGCCAATGCCTGACCTTCGTCCATTCGCAAATATCCCCTTTGTTTATCGTGTCTGGCAATCATCAAAAATGGCACTTCATCAGTCAATAAATCGACATGACCGTCATTATCTGTTTCTCCTTCAGCAATTTTCACCATCTGAAGATTAAAAAAATCAACAGCAACACCATTCATGGGTTCGGCAGTGCGAATATCAGTTACCGTAACCTGAAAATGATCCCCTGTTCCGTGTTTCACCATAAGGCCCAGATTGGATGCCAAGACATTGCGCGCCACCCAACGGTCGCGCGTATAATAGGATGCCGAGCATGGATCATTCCGGTCGCGCCAACTGTAGTTACGGTTATAGTGATAAGGATAAGTGGAATAATAATTATCAGTGCTGTCCCAAAAGTCTTCTTCGGGATCGGACGTTTCGCCAGTACCCGGATCGCCATCAGCATTTTCAGGGCAGGGATAGTTGGAATCGCCCTGTTCAAAACCAAGTTCCACCCTGTAAATAGCACCCGGATCGGGCTGGATAAATTTTGAAAGATCAAGAGAAAAAGTATTCCATTTGTTGAGATCAAGCGTGGGGTCATTACTGATATCAATGTGTTGCTTATGCACCAGGCGTCCGGCCCGCTTAAGTTGCGACTCGCCTCCCAGGTAATTGATTTGCAGAAAATGACCAATATTGTGCTCATAGATTTTAATGACGCGAACGCTCACAGCATTAAGCCCGACAGCCTTAAAAGGCAAATACAGTCCATCGGAATAAGGCATAATTGTTCCCTCCCCGATCAGCTCCACAGCAGGCTTTTCACTTGAAAACGTAAATGTAAAATCACCGGCCATTCCCAACTTCTTTCCATCCACATTCCTAACATCTTCGGATACTCTGAGAGTATATTCACCTCTCAGTGATTCATTAAAATACAACTCAACCCTGTTAACATCGATATTCCACTCAAGATCTCTGTTTCCGAGACGGAAAAGGCCCGAAATATCCTGTTCCGGATCAACCGGGTCGCTGAAAGTAACCGTGATCCCTTTACGCGGAACGGTTTCCATTTTGGCTGATAATATACTAAAAGAGTCCCTGGCAGGAATTTCCAATTCTAAGGAAGCATCTTTATCGGGTGATAAACGTCCTTTTTTCACCTGTACTTCCAAAGCACTTGATTTGCTGGCCCGTGTTAAATTTTCTACCGTAAGAATGTGATTGCGACCGTCCACATGGGTCCATTCCGGAACAACAGATTTCCCACTGAAAGTAACCTGCACATTGTCTTCCACCACCTGATCATCGGCAACATCGGCAAGGCTAACTATAGCAGATGCCGCGTACTCATCATAAGTCTCCACAGAAACTGGCCCAATCTTTTCGGCACTAAGCCATGCATTTTGAGGTATTGTACGGAATGTAAAAAAGAAAGAATCCTTCTCATCCGGGAAAAGCCGTGAAAGATCAACTTCAACCTCATATTCCATACCTGATGGCAGCCATTCCTCCGGCTGAAACACCAGTGTGCGGTCTCCAGCCCAAACGGTGCTACCTTCAACCGGTGGTTTAATGGAAATCAGTCCTTTTTCAGCATTTTCGCCAGTTGAAACTTGCTTTAAAGCACCCGAAAATTCCACCGTAATGGGAGCACGGGCAGAAATTTGACCTGAAGTAAAAGCACTGACTTTTGCATGAAAAGGCGAATGCGAAAAAGTTTTTTTCTTGTCTTTACAACCAAAAAAAGACAACATGATAATAAGAAACAGTAACTGGGAAGAAAAAATTTTCATACGGTTTAGAATTGTGTGGTTTGTAAAATCACGATTACAACAGTCCGCTAAACTTTTATAATTACTTATTATTCATTTTTTAGACCCCGAATTATTTAACCTGCTTTATTCATGAATTATCGTTATGAGATGTTCAAATATCAAGAAATACAATCAACCGCAGATAAAATGGATGCAGGAAATAATGAATTATTTTCAAATCCATTTTATTGAGGACGGTTGTATTTTGCAGATAGTTGGACATCGGAATAGATTATTTTTGAATAATGCAGGTTAAGTTGATAAACAGATTATCAATCGGGAAGCTTCGGGATGCGAGTCATCTTAAATCTCATATCTAAAAATATAACGATCTATTTTGTGATTAACATGCACACCAAATAATGGCATCCAGCCCCTTACAGTGCTGCAAATCCAATAGAACCGGCATCCCAGGGATGTGCGCGTTCTATAGCAGGTATCACCTCTTCAGGTTCATTTACAATGGCCCACATTTTATTATGTACCGGCCGCATGAATTTCTCTTCCACCATTCTGTTGGTCAGTTGCAGAAGTCCGTCGTAAAAACCATCCGTATTAAGCACCACAATGGGATGTGGATATTGCCCCAGTTTTTTAAGCGACATCACCTCAAACAATTCTTCAAGGGTTCCTGTGCCACCTGGAAGTGCGAGAATAGCTGAACTTTTCTGCACCATCAATTCTTTGCGTTTGGACATGGTACCCACGTGAATCATATCTTCCACCAATTTGTGTTCCCACTCCACATCCACCATGAAACGGGGTATGATTCCGGTAATCTGACCGTTATGCTTCAAAGCTTCATCGGCCAAAGCACCCATCAGGCCCACGGCACCCCCGCCATACACAATACCATATCCGGCTTCCACAAGAAACCTTGAAACCTTCCGGGCAGCATCAAAATAAACTTGTGGTACCTGCGGACTTGAAGCACAAAATACAGCAATGCTCTTCATCAGTTCTTTTTCCCCCATGGAATAAAGTATTCAATCACATAAGAAAATCCAAAATTCACATTATTATCTCCTTTGCCATATCCCGGAATGGAATAAGGCTGAAGCACTTCGGGATTGTCCTGAAGTAATTTCACACGTAAATTAAGAGACCATCCCATATATAAGTTCTTCAACAATTCGGTTCGCGGCCCAAAAGACAACTCCACCCAATGCGTATTAAGAACATAGTTGCCCAGCGATCCATGATAATCGCCCCAATATGCATTTTCGATGGTAAAATCATCAGATCCATGCTCCTGCAAAGCAAAACCGTAGTTCAAACCAATAAAAATATTATCATTATTATGCTCCTCCTCAACTTCAAAAAAATCATACAAAATTCCGGCTCTCAAAAACGATCCGTTGCTTTCGTAATGATAATTTCGTTCGTTCCTGTTTTCGTGTGAAAACGTAAGGTTCTCGAATCCGGCTTCTCCCCTGAAATACCAGTCCTGACCAAATTTTATATGAGTTATGGCAGAAAAAGCAGATTTATCGGAATCGAATAACCTGCCTATGGGACCTTCCAGATTTACTCCAACAGTCATTCCGAGCCTGCCTTCATCCTCGTTTGTCACCAATGACAATGTCTCCTGAGCATTCAGCAAAATCCCCGAAAAGAATAAGTTAATAAATATGAAACTGAATATTTTCTGTGCTTTCTCCATATATTACTTCCGGATATGAAATGGATACTGAATCAACAAAAGCATTGGTATGCAAAACAGTGTCGATATGAAAAGAAAAAATAAACCCGCATTCACCTGAGATAAAATCCAATTCGCTTCGATGTACAAAACGGATGGTATCTCTGAGTGTTTGAGCAGAGAGAATGAAAGATGTTGTATCATTTTCAAAATCAAGAGGCATAAAAAGTTCTGAAAGATTCTGATTCCTGTAAACACTATCTGTCAATGCAGTGTCAATGCTTGGCGTCAGTCCGACCACGGATACTTCAATCAGCGTGGTGTCGATTGCCGACCAGGCACTCACAAACTCTGCCTGCACTGAATGCTGATTGGAAAGACATGCTTCATCACCTTCGCACCCAACCATTGAAAGTGATATCAGTATTGCCAAAACAAAAAAATTCACCATCTTCATACCTGCAATTTTGTTTATACAAAGGTAAAAAATATTGTGGTTTTTTTGATGACAGTCAGGAGCGTACGAAACCGAACAGTTATGTGTCCGTTTACGGGCAGCATTCTCCTTTCTTTGACAATGGAACTAATTATATTATATTGATAACCAAACAAAAGATATTTACGGCCTGTTATTTGTTAAATTTATATCTTTTAAATAAATTTTTTCCCTTACCAATTAAAAATCAATTACGTATGAAGAAGACGAAAAAAAGCTTTTTATTCCTGTTTGCCCTTTTTCTCTCGGGAAGCAGTTTGTTTGCCCAACAAGGGCAAATCGAATTTACCGAGTACAACCTGGAAAACGGGTTGCATGTTATCCTTCATCAGGACCAATCTACCCCGATTGTGGCTGTTTCGGTAATGTACCATGTGGGATCTAAAAATGAAAATCCTGACCGCACAGGTTTCGCCCACTTTTTTGAACACCTCATGTTCGAAGGGACTGAAAATATCCCAAGGGGTGAATATTCAAAATATGTGGAAAAAGCAGGTGGCACACTTAATGCCAACACTTCCCCCGACCGGACTTACTACTACGAGATCATGCCCTCAAATCAGCTTGAAATGGGACTTTGGCTTGAATCGGAGCGAATGCTCCACGCCAAGGTAGACAGCGTAGGCGTCAGCACCCAAAAACAAGTGGTGATCGAAGAAAAAAAACAAATGGTTGACAACCGTCCTTATGGCACATTTCAGGAAGAGATTATGAAACGTGCGTTTACTAAGCACCCTTACCGCTGGACAGTCATCGGAGATCCTGATCATATAAGAGCAGCAAAAGATGAAGAGTTTCAGGAATTTTATGATGAGTTCTATGTTCCCAACAATGCTGTCCTGGTCATTGCCGGAGACATAGAAATTGATGCCACCCGGGAAAAAGTTGAAAAATATTTTGGTGATATTCCCACGGGGGAAAAAGAAATTTATCGCCCCGAAGTTGTAGAGCCTCCTCTGGCAGGTGAAAAGCGTGATACTATTTATGACAACATTCAGCTGCCATTGTTATTGCATGCATATCGCACTCCAGCCATGGGTTCGGATGATTATTATGCCATTGAAATGCTCAATACCCTTTTGGCAGACGGCCAAAGCTCACGTCTTTATAAATCCCTTGTTGATGATCAGCAAATAGCCATGCAGATTGGTTCATTTCCCTGGCCCCTGAGAGATCCCAGCCTGAGTCTGACACTGGCTTTTCCAAATGCAGGCAATGACATCAAAAACCTTGAAAATGCTATGATCACTGAGATAGAAAAAGTGAAAACAAATCTAATCAGTGAAAAAGAATACCAGAAATTGCAAAATCAATACGAAAATGATATTGTAAGCAGCAACACCAAAATTGCCAGCAGAGCTAATAATCTGGCCACATATTATACCTACTTTGGTAATACAAATATGATCAATACGGAACTGGAAAATTATCTTGCAGTAACGCGCGAAGACATAAAGCGTGTGGCCGAAAAGTATTTTACTGAAGACAATCGTGTGGTACTCTATTACCTTCCGGATACCCGGAAATAACCTTTTCATTTAATAAACCCATGTTAAAAAACAAAATTAATATGAAGCGAATTCTTTCAATAGCCGTTCTCTTAGTGACAATCACTGCGGCCAGCGCTCAGATTGACCGCTCAACACCTCCTGAACCCGGGCCTGCCCCGGAAGTGCAAATCGGGGATTATGAAAAATTTACACTGCCTAATGGCCTCACTGTGATTGTGGTGGAAAACAACAAAGTCCCGGTAGTTTCATACTCACTTACTCTTGATATTATTCAACCACGGCAAGATGATGCAGTTGGATACATCAGTCTGGCAGGTGACCTGCTTAGGACAGGAACAGCCAGCCGCACAAAAGCAGAAATTGACGAAACAGTGGATTTCATCGGAGCAAGCTTGTCCACTAACGCAAAAGGCATTTATGCGCGTTCACTGACAAAGCACAGCGACCAGTTGCTGGATGTGATGGCGGATGTATTGCTTAATCCTTCTTTTCCTCAGGAAGAGCTTGACAAGGCAGTTACCCAACAAAAAACAGCAATTCAGTCCCAAAAAGAAGAACCACGTGCCATCGCAGAAAATGTGGCGGGTTTGCTTGTTTATGGACAGGACGATCCGTATGGTGAAATAATGACCGAAGAAACTCTCGATAATGTAACCGTGGACCTGTGCCGGAATTATTACAATACTTATTTTCGCCCCAATGAAGCATATCTGGTAATTGTGGGAGATATTTCGGGTAAGGAAGCCAAAAAACAGGCAAAAAAATATTTCGGATCATGGGAAAAGGGAACAGTTCCTGAAAATGTCTTTCCTTATCCTGAATCATACAATGAACCCCGGGTAGCCATTGCCAATAAAGATGGTGCGAACCAGTCAACGGTAATGGTCACCCATGAAGTAAACCTGACACCCGGTCACCCCGATGCAATTAAAGCACGCGTTATGAATCAGGTGCTTGGAGGCGGCTCATTTAATGCCCGCTTATTTCAGAACTTGCGCGAAGACAAAGGTTACACTTATGGCGCTTATTCCAGACTTCAGTCGGATGAGCGTGTAGGACGTTTTTCAGCCTCGGCAGATGTAAGAACCTCAGTAACTGACAGTGCAATAACGGAAATCCTCCATGAAATAGACCGCATGCGCCAGGAGCCCATCGATGATGAAACATTGCGTCTGGTAAAAAACGTAATTTCCGGAGATTTCGGCCGCTCTCTCGAGGATCCGCAAACAGTGGCCCGTTTTGCACTCAACATCGAACGATATAACCTGCCGGAGGATTACTATGAAACTTACCTGCAAAAAGTTGAAGAGGTGACCAGGAAAGAAGTCATGGCCACTGCAGAGGAATACCTGAAGCCGGGACAAACTGTTATTCTGGCGGTGGGCAACGCTTCTGCCATTGAAGAAAACATGCAGGTTTTCAGTCCGTCACAAACCGTTACCCAGTATGATTATTACGGAAATGTTGTGGATAAAAAAGCTATGTCCGGAGACATTTCGGCTGATGATGTGCTGAAGACATACATTGAGGCAATCGGCGGGAAAGAAGCTCTGACATCCGTAGATGACATAAAAATAACAATGGGAATGGAAATGCAGGGAATGGAATTGGAAATAAATGTCTGGCAGAAAAAACCCAATAAACTGTATCAGGAAACCCTCATGCAGGGAAATGTGGCATCCATGCAGGTATTTGATGGTGAAAGAGGAAAAATAAAATCCCCGATGGGTGAACAGGAAGTGGAAGGTGAAATGCTTTCTCACCTTAAAGAAAGTGCATCAATATTTCCAGAACTCAATTACGAAGCAGACAGTGTGAAACTATCACTCGAAGGAATAGAAGCTGTTGATGGTCGAGATACTTACAAAATGGTGATAACCAAACCTTCGGGAAATTCAGCTACCACTTTCTATGGAGTGGAAGACGGATTGAAATATAAAGAAGTCCAGCAGTCACCACAAGGAGCCGTATCAACCACATATGCTGATTATAAAACGATCGAGGGAATAAAATTTCCCATGAGTATGAAGCAAACAATGGGACCACAGTCATTTGATATCGAAACACAAAAAGTAGAAATAAATTCAGGAATTGAAGACAGCCGGTTTGCTATAGAATAATCCTGTTTCACTAAACTTAAGTATTAATTAAATGCCCGGCATCTGATAAGTGATCAGTCCCGGGCATTTATATATTCAAACCACCTGAAAGGGTAAATAACAGAGAATGCTTCACATCATTCAAAATTACTGGAAATAGAGGGAAGTTGCATTCATTTGGAGTAAGCCGAGGGCCCCTTTTATTCTCATTGCAATTGTTGCGAACGCTTGTATTCGAAACAATTCTCGAATTGGCTGAAATGATTGATCCTGATCAGGATGGCTTGGTTACAGAGGATGAATTCTTTGAAATGATCAACAAAAGCAAAGAATGGTTGATCGAAAACCGCGATTTTCTTGCACTCTATTTTTCAGTGGTTATGCAGCCCAGAGTATTTAAACTATTTAAAACTGAACTATGGGGAATTCTTGACCCGTACATGAATAAACTGGAATCTTTCTTCCGGGATCATGACTTTAAAGACCCAAAAAAGGAAGTCCGATTTTTCATGGCAATGCTGGATGGAATTGAGATTAATTATGTTCTGGACCCCGAAACATTTCCTTTGGATAAATCAGTAGAGCATATAGCAATAGTCCGTTAAAGAAAGCTTAAACGCAGAGACACAAAGACGCAAAGCTTTTATTATTAAAGAGTTGCATTTGTTTGGTGTCGTTTTTCAAAGTATTAATTATCAGACGCGTGTAAA
>JBEPWN010000055.1:0-10312 GCA_041642395.1 Marinilabilia sp.
TGCGGTTTCACCAAAACCTTACCGGCAAGAATTTTTCCTTTTAATGTTGACATTTCTATTTTATTTAGACGTTAAACAAATTAATTATTCCACGTTCCATTTAATCACAAATTGTGCCAAAGGACCAGTACAGGTCTTCCCTGACGAAAGTGGCCAATTTTGCAGAAACAAATGATTTTCAAAAGGACATTAAGATCATTTTAATGTCCTTTTGAACCTGACTGGCATGCATTCTTCAAACTACAAATAGCTGACAAAGTGAAAATTATGATGCAATTATCATCAAAAAAAACAAAAAAAAAAAGAGTGTCAGCTTATGCTGACACTCTGACATTTTTTAATGTTACTCTTTAATTTTTTTACAAACTGTCATCCGGCTGTTCTCCAGCGCTTCCGTTATCTTCTCCATTTTCTTCTCCACCAATCCCAAAATCAGGCATTTGTTGGGAAGGCACATCCATGTCCTGAATCTCTTCATCAATAGCAGAGCCTCTCCCCATTTCTTCGCGGGGCAAAGCCATTACTGAAACAAAAGCCAGAACCAAAAGGCTGCCTGCCAGAGTCCATGTAGCCTTTTCCAGAAAATCGCCTGTTTTTCTTACACCCATAACTTGATTCGAAGACGAAAAATTGGAGGCAAGACCTCCCCCTTTGGAATTCTGTACAAGCACTATCAGTATCAACAGAATACTGACCAGAATTACCAAAACCGAAACAAACTGATACATATCTTTCCTTAATTACTGATTATTAATAAGTTCTTCCATCTCTTTTATGCGACGCACAAAGTAAGCACTTTTTTCGGGATATTTCAAACGCAAACGCTCGAATATATCTACTGCTTTATGATAATTTTCCTGTTTAATATGAATATCTGCAAGTGTTTCCGTCATAAGATCATCACTTTCCTCGGCGCTTTTGGCAGAAAAATCTTCATGATTTGCCGGACTGTCAGATGGTGGCACAATTCGTTTTCTGCTTTCGGTATTATCCAAAAAACTATCGATCAGACTCCTCTTTGCAGGTTCTTTTTGCTCATCCGGCGAGGTTTCTTCACCTTTAATACTTACTCCATCATTCATTTGAACCGACTGGCGCCTTAAAAGATTAAGCCAATCAGAAAACGAGTGACTTTCGTGAAAATTGACAGGTGAAGGAGATGATTCGTTTTCAAGAGAATAGGCTGACGAATAGGTCTCTCTTTCATAATCCAACAAATCAGCCGAAGGTAAAACCATGTCATTGGATGCCGAAAAATGATTACTGATATCCGCTGTTTCAGGTTCCTGATCAATGTTATTATTTCGTGTAAGAGAAAAATCAATCAAAACACCCCTCGTCGAAGTATATGAATCGTCAACTTCAAAATAATTGGCATTATCGCCTATAACCAGGTCTCTGTCAGCCTCCGAAATATCTTGTTCATCCGACAAGCAAATGCCTGTTTTCTGATTTTCTATATTCTGATCCGTATCATCGCTCTTTAAACCTCGATCAATCACATCTTCATGGGATGCTTTTTCATTCAAGAGGTCCGAATTTTCAGAATCATTCTGAACAGCATGATCGGCAGGAATACCCGATGGTGTAAAAACGCCATTGATAAGAAAAAAAAGTTTAGACCGATCGGGTATAAAAGATGCAGCCAGCTTAAGCTCATTATTATAGCGAATGTGATCAAGGTTATGTAAATTCCTAACCCACAACATTCTTCCCGCCTGAAAAAACGGATAGGCATCCAGGGCATCCTTCAGCGAATCGAGTGTTTTTTCATTCAGGATATCAGGTTCTGATAAAAGATCGATCAGACGAGTACGGACCATAACCATTTGTTTTTTTACCAATCGGCAAATGCTTTGTTAAATATATTTTCTGTAAGTTCTTCTGTGATTTCATCCATTAGTTCTCCCTCAATGGCTGTAATGTTTTGTTCACTGGGAAAATCGCGATATGCAGAAAATGAAGTCTCCCAGCTTTTTTCAGGATCCTTGTAGTTATCATATCGCACATTGATCCTGACAGTAAGACGTGTTTCGGTTGAAATGGCATCAGACTGAATAGCCAAAGGCTCAGTGTTATATCCGGTGATTTCTCCCGAGAATTCAACATCTCCAGTTCCGTCAGCAAGGTTAAGCCGCGACCCATCAATGATCCTGTCTTTAAGGGCTTCGGTAAAAGTCTGGGTCAACACCGGATTGATATAGGCTGCACGGTTGTCAAAATTCTGAACCGATGCCGTACTTATATTTTCTGGAATGGAAGCCCCGTCAAAAGTCATTTGAATGGCACAACCATTTAAAAAAGCGATCATTAAAAACGGGATTATCCGTCTAACGATAAGTATTCTTATATTCAAAATCTTCATCTGTATTTTATCCCTCAATATTATGTTCTTTAATTTTTCTATATAGCGTCCTTTCTGATATTCCAAGCTCTTTTGCAGCCTGTTTCCTTTTTCCACCATGCTTCTGAAGCGCCTTTTCAATCATTTCAATCTCTTTGCCCTCCAAAGAAAGAGATTCCTCAACAAATTCCTCGGTATCTTCAATATGATGTTCTTCGTGCTGCCGCGAGTTATGATTTCCCTTAGTGTATGGAACAACTGTGGCAGGGTTGCGCTCAGATGGCCTTTCCAAATCATCCCTGCTTTCATTATACAAATTCTGGATTATTTCAGCATTTTCGCCTTTCAGACTGACATCATTACCATTATGCATCAAATCCAATACCAGTTTTTTCATGTCATTTACATCGCGCTTCATATCGAAAAGAACCTTGTAAAGAATCTCCCTCTCGGTGGAATAATCCACGGGGCCCGAATTCTCCTTCCCTCCAATCAAAGCAGGAAGATTACTTCCTGCATGATACGGCAAATACTTCTCCAAATCTGTTGCAGAGAGAACTCTTTTTTTCTCAATAATTGATATTTGCTCTGTGATATTTTTCAATTGCCTTATATTACCGGGCCATCTATAATGCTCCAGCATCTCGCGGGCATCCTCTTCAAGTTTTACTGTTGGCATCCGGTAACGGTCGGCAAAATCGGATGCAAATTTTCGGAACAACAAATAAATATCCTCTGGGCGTTCCCTTAATGGCGGAATGATAATGGGGACACTATTGAGCCTGTAAAATAAATCTTCTCTGAATTGTCCTTCCCCAATCGCCTTTTCGAGATTCACATTGGTAGCACCTACTACTCTGACATTTGTTTTCAATATCCGGGATGAGCCTACCCGCATAAATTCTCCTGTTTCCAAAATCCGTAGCAACCTTACCTGGGTTGAAAGCGGTAACTCACCAATTTCATCCAGAAAGATGGTCCCTTCATTGGCCTCTTCAAAATAGCCTTTTCGGTCGGAATATGCTCCTGTAAAAGCTCCTTTTTCATGGCCAAACAACTCAGAATCAATGGTTCCTTCAGGAATAGCACCACAGTTAACAGCCACATAAGGACCATGTTTACGAATACTATGCTGATGAATAATCTGGGGAAAAACCTCCTTTCCCGTGCCACTTTCGCCCGTAATAAGCACCGACAAATCGGTAGGGGCTACCTGCACAGCCACATAAATGGCTCTGTAGAGGGCTTCCGAATTACCGATGATACCAAAGCGTTGTTTTATCTGTTGTATATTAATCATAGTAAACTGCGGTTTTTTTCACTTCCAACTGACAAAGTTACTATTCTTTATGCTTTTTTCCATTTCAGAACAGGGATAAAATAAATTACAAAATATCACTTGTCGATAAGATACAAAAGTCTCCGGAAACAACAACCTGATATAGCCTGACAAATGCAACAATTAAGGTTTTTATCCGGATAAAAAAGATATTAATTGACATTACTGACAAGAAAATTTCCATACTGTTATTGAACTCTCTATGTATTTAATAGCATAAAATACACCAACTAAACTGTGACTTGCAGAACAACATTAATTTGATTAAAGCAATATATTATCAATAGAAAAGACAGAAATAATTATATTTTTTAATACATGTCAATAAGATTTGTTGCTTGTTCTTATTTTTTTGTATTTTGTCCATGAGCTACAAAGGAAAAATCATCAATATTCAGAAGAAAGAAGACATGAAAAAAGAAAATACACTTGGCATTATACCAGCACGATATGCATCTACCCGGTTTCCCGGCAAACCATTGACCGATATAGGAGGAAAACCGATGATAGAACGCGTTTATGAACAAGCATCCAAAGCATTGTTGAAAGTAGTTGTAGCCACTGATGATAATCGAATTTTCGATGCTGTAACTGCATTTGGGGGTGAAGCGGTAATGACTTCTGATCAACATCAGAGTGGCACCGATCGCTGTACCGAGGCTCTGGACAAAATTGAAGCGCAAACAGGCAGATCATTCAATGTGGTAGTAAACATTCAGGGTGACGAACCCTTTATCCAACCCGAGCAACTTGAAAGACTCACTTCCTGTTTCCACAATGCAGACACAGAAATTGCCACTCTGATAAAACCACTCAAAACAACAGAAGAGCTATTCGACCCAAACAAGCCTAAGGTTGTTCTCAACAATAGTTCCCAGGCACTTTATTTCAGCCGGTCCCCCATTCCGTTTTTGCGCAATATACCAAAAGAAGAATGGCATCAGCATCATGAATATTTTATACATATAGGACTTTATGCTTATCGGACTGATGTTTTGCGTGAAATAACATATTTACAGCCTTCTCCTCTGGAAAGAGCTGAATCGCTTGAGCAATTACGGTGGTTACAAAACGGATATATCATCGCAACCCGTAAAACGGAATTTGAAAATTGGTCCATTGACTCTCCTGAAGACATTGAGATATTGAAAACCAAAGGACTTTTTTAATGTTCAAAACCAATTGAAGAATCTGATTCCTTACCACAAAATTAACTATCCGGTTCCCTTCTTTTTTACTATATTGTAGGACACAAGACATTAAATTATATGAAACAACTACAGCTGCTTGAAAAAGACCCATGGCTAGCACCCTACAGGGACAAGATCGAAGCCAGATATCATAACTTTAACAACCTTCTCAATGACATGGCCGAAAGCAAAGATGGCATTGTAACCTTTGCCGGGAATCACCAGTTTTTCGGACTCCACACCTATAGTGACGGATGGGTTTTCCGGGAATGGGCACCCAATGCACAAAAATTATTCATTGTCGGCGATTTCTCAAACTGGAAGCCCAGTGAATCTTTTCGCATGCAAAGAAAAGACAACGGCATCTGGGAAATTTATCTTTCAAAAGCCATCCTGAAACATGGAGATCCTTATAAATTATTCATAGAATGGGAATTCGGTACCGGATTTCGCATACCATCCTATGCCACAAGGGTTATACAGGACTCCAGTACTTTATTGTTCAGTGCCCAGGTGTGGAATCCCGGTCAACCATTTAAATGGACTGATAAAAATTTTTATCCTGATTTTCAGCATCCTCTCATTTATGAAGCTCATGCAGGCATGGCTCAGGAAGATGAACAGGTTGGAACATATGCTGAGTTCACAGAAAAGATACTCCAGCGCATAAAGCAAGCCGGCTACAACGTCATCCAACTCATGGCCGTACAGGAACACCCCTATTATGGCAGTTTCGGATACCATGTTTCAAATTATTTTGCACCCAGCAGCCGTTTTGGCACACCAGAAGAGCTCAAATCACTGGTAAACAAGGCACATGAAATGGGCATGGCAGTCATTATGGACATAGTGCACTCACATGCAGTGAAAAATGAAGAAGAAGGTCTCAGCCGTTTTGATGGTACCCTCGACCAGTATTTTTATCCGGGAGATCGCGGCTTTCATACCGCCTGGGATTCCAGATGTTTCGATTATGGCAAAAAGGAAGTCATGGCTTTTCTTCTTTCCAACTGCCGCTACTGGATAGAAGAATTTCATTTCGATGGATTCCGTTTCGACGGAGTTACCAGCATGATGTATACTCATCACGGACTTGAGCGGGACTTTTCCAGCTACAACGATTATTTTGACGGGAGCCAGGACGAGAACGCACTACTTTATCTGATGCTGGCCAACCACCTCATTCACAAAATAAAACCCGGTTCCATTTCGATTGCCGAAGATATGAGTGGCTTTCCCGGAACCGGTGAATCGCCTGAGAATGGCGGGTTGGGATTTAATTTTCGCCTGTCCATGGGAGTACCTGATTTTTGGATAAAACTCATCAAAGAACTTCCCGATGAAGCATGGAACATGAGTGTTATATTCCATGAACTGACGCAGCACCGCCCTGAGGAAAGAACCATTTCTTATGCCGAATCGCATGACCAGGCACTGGTAGGCGACAAAACCATTATTTTCCGCCTGGCCGATAAAGAAATGTATGAGTCAATGAGCAAAGATACCCCCAGCCTAATCATTGACAGGGCTATTGCACTTCACAAAATCATAAGACTCGTAACCCTGACTACCGCGAATGGGGGATACCTCAATTTCATGGGCAACGAATTCGGACATCCTGAATGGATCGATTTCCCTCGTGAAGGCAATGGATGGTCGTACAAATATGCCAAACGTCAATGGAAACTGGCCGATGATAAGACTCTGAAATACGAGTGGCTCGGTGCTTTTGATCAAGCCATGACACACACGGTACTCGAACATAAGCTGCTTGCTCCCTTACCCGTCTATCTTAATCTGGCCAACGAAGGCGATAAGATTCTGGCATTCAATCGTGGAGAATTTCTGATGGTCTTCAATTTTCATCCATCGGAGTCGTTTCCCGATTATGGAATTCCCACCGCTCCGGGGAAATATAAAATCATTCTAAATTCAGATCGTCCTGAATTTGGAGGTTTCAACCGTATTGATCAGCAATTGATATATTTTACCGAACCTGTAGGCAGAAAGTCCAATCGCGATCATCAGCTAAAGCTTTATCTGCCAAACAGGACCGGACTGGTGTTGAAGAAAATCCCAACTCCTAAGGTATATTAAACATCCGGCACCGGTGACATTATGACACAGTCAATAAATAAAAAGCCTCAATAGGAACGTTAAAATTGCTCTTTTGAGGCTTTTAATATTAATCAGTTATCTGCGAACAATAGAACATTAGATTTTTAGATATAAGATTTAAGCTGAATCGTATAACACTGATAATTTGCTTATTGACACAAGCAATCCACAAATTTCAAACAATTTAACCTCAAATGATTACAAAGGTTAAACGGACTATTGTAATCAGGCCCACGATGAGACCAATTAGAACCACCTTACCAGACAAAAATCCTGCTGATGTGGCAAGAGTTTGTTGCGCGGAAACATACGAATACCAAACCTGAACGAGCCAGGAAGATTAAGTTTATACCTCATCTCGTAATACACTATAGGTCCTTCTTTCTTTACTACATTGAACATTTCCTTATGCAAAATGGCCGGAAATTCTTCTTCTGATGATTCCACGATCAACATTTCAAGGCCCACATCAATTCCTTCGAGTTGTTTCAGATCAAGTTTAACATCCACAATATAATCATCTCCAATTCCCAATTCATGTGTGGCAATGTCTGGCATTTTAACTTCCAGAATTTCGATATCGTTCCATCCGGCAGTCACACGGCGTTTCCACGAAGCAATATCATATATCAATTCGTAATCGTTGGTACGCAACATCTCGACACGTTGATGCATAGGACGGTAAAACTTCGACAAATAATCATCGATCATTCGGCGAGTTGTAAATTCCGGGGCAATGTGTGCAATCGAATTTTTGATGTATTGCACCCATCCTTCGGGAACATTGCTCTTATTAACATCATAGTAAAGGGGAACAATCTCATTTTCGATAATACTATAAATGGTAGCCGCATCCAGCTCATCCTGATAATCCTGATTTTCAAAAGATTTCTTATCTGTAAGTCCCCATCCGCCTTCTTTTTCGTAACCTTCGTACCACCAGCCATCAAGCACACTGAAATTAAGAACACCATTCAACTCGGCTTTCTGTCCGCTGGTGCCTGAAGCCTCCAGTGGACGGGTGGGGGTATTAAGCCATACATCCACACCACTCACAAGACGTTTGGCCAGTTCCATATCATAATTTTCGATAAAAATAATTTTACCGATAAATGCTGGTTGTTTTGATATTTCAACAATACGCTTGATCAGTTCCTGACCAGCCTTATCGGCCGGATGAGCCTTGCCTGCAAAAATAAACTGAACAGGACGTCCCGAATTATTAACGATTGCAGATAAGCGATCCAGATCGCGAAACAACAAATTTGCACGTTTATATGTGGCAAAACGCCGGGCAAAGCCAATGGTAAGGGCATCTTCATTAAGAAGATCCAGAACCTCTACAATATGACCGGGAGCAGCATGACGGCCAGACATACTTTTCTCGAGCCGCTTCCGGATAAAATCCATTAGCTTTTTTCGCAATACATGTCGGATTTCCCATATTTTTTTATCCGGCACATCATAGATAAGTTTCCAAAGATCCTTATTGGAAACATCCTTAAGAAACTCTTCCCCAAAAACTTCTCTATAAAAAGTCTGCCATTTCGACACAGTCCATGTTCCATAATGAACTCCATTGGTAACATGCCCTATATGTAATTCTTCGGGAAAATAGCCACGCCACAGATTACTGAACATTTTTCGCGAAACTTCACCATGGAGCTTACTTACCCCATTCATTTCCTGCGATGATTTGGCGGCCAGTACGCTCATAGAGAACATCTCAACGCTTCCGGGATGCTCTCTGCCCATATCCATAAATTCATCCCATGATATATTCAATTTTCCGGGCACATGCCGCATGTAAATCCGGAATAAATCTTCATTGAATTTGTCATGACCTGCCGGAACCGGAGTATGGGTAGTGAAAAGTGAGCTTGCCCGCACAATTTCCATCGCTTCGGAAAAACTATATTTCTTATCGACCAGATCAATCAGCCTCTCAATACTAATGAGCGCAGCATGACCCTCATTGATGTGATAAAGGTCGATGCTGGCATTAAGAGCCTTTAGCAATCGCACACCTCCAATACCAAGCAAAATTTCCTGTTTCAACCGGTTCTCCCAGTCACCACCATACAATTGATGAGTAATCTCGCGATCACCCGGACTATTGCCGTCCACATCAGCATCCAGAAGATAAAGTGACACTCTTCCAACTTGCGCCTTCCAAACTTTGGCATGCAAATCACGGCCGGGAAGTTCGAGATGTACATATAAAGGGTGTCCTTCAAGGTCCCGTACCTCCTCGATAGGCAGTTGCTGAAAATCCTGGGTTTCATAGTTGGCAGACTGTTCACCATTCAAAGACAAAGTCTGTGTAAAATAGCCAAATCGGTAAAGAAGACCAACTGCAACCATTCTTACTCCACGATCACTGGCTTCTTTCAAATAATCGCCTGCCAGGATGCCTAGTCCGCCTGAATATATCTTTAAAACATTATTAAGTCCGTATTCCATACTAAAATAAGCAATACGTACTTCTTCTTCAAAATCACGATCCATGTAATTCCGGAAGTCGGCATAAATGGCATCCAGCCGTTTCACGAATTTCTTATCATCTGCCAATTGACTGAGTCGCTCATAGGAAACTTTGTCCAGCAGCTGAACCGGATTCTTGCCTACTTCATTCCATATACCCTTGTCAATGGTTTCAAACAATTCCACCAAAGGAAAATTCCATGACCACCATAAATTGCGTGTCAATTCATGAAGAACTTTAATTCGTTCAGGAAGTCTGGATTTTACTATTAATTTTTTCCAACCCGGTAATGGACTTGTTTCAGGAACCAGCCTTATACGTGCATCCCGTTTAACGGTGGTAAGTTTATCACGCCTGTTATTAACCTCCTTAAGAGCAATATCATATGCACTATAATAATTTTTTATAAGTATATCCCAATCAAGAAGCATAGATAACTTCCGGGCCCTTTCCCTAACCAGTGAAACATCATGAGCACTTTTTCCGCAAAAATCCTTTACAATACCTGCAATCGTTTTCACTGCCTGTTCATAATTTTCGTCGTTGCGAGCAACAACCTCCACTCCTTCATCTATTCCTTTGGAATGTTGTATTGCCCATATTCCAAATCCAGCCAGGGAAGTTGTGATCGCCGGCACACCATAAGCAACACTCTCCTGAGGAGTATACCCCCATGGTTCATAATATGAAGGAAAAATAGTAAGATCCAATCCAATCAATAAATCATTGTAAGGAATATTGAAAATACCATCATTACCGTTAAGAAAGCTGGGTACAAAAATGAGTTTTACTTTTTCTGAAACTTCATTACTCAGATGGATATTCTGAATCTTGTT
>JBEPWN010000056.1:0-10250 GCA_041642395.1 Marinilabilia sp.
CCAACTGCAAGCCCTGCACCGGCAAGAATTGCAGTCACCGTTTGCGGCAACCGGCTTTTCACGACAATGAGGCGCCAACTGTCATTTTCAGATGTACTGCCCAATAATATTTTAATAACCTCCTCAAACGGAATGTTAACTGATCCAAAAATAATATTGAGAAGAAACAAAGCCACTGATAAAAAAAATAAAACAGTCAGCCAAAACAAAGTAACTTGTCGCCCGGTAAGATATCGATTTAAAAAAATCTGCATCATCAATCTTTCAGAAATTCAAAATACACAGGCTCATAGTCTGGAAATAATTCGGGATGAAAACAACCGGCCAGATCTTTCAGAACCACATCCGGCTCAATGATTCCCCGTTCAAAGAACAAAGAAGTGCCGGTATTGCTCACCAATACATTGCCTTCCTGAAAAGCATTAAAATCAATGTAACGCTCATCCATACGAAGGAAATCGTCACTGGTAAATTTTCCGGGATGATTGACCGTTAGCACCCAAAAATCGGAGAACCGGAAATCATTAAATACCGTTTCGTAATCAAGAGCCAAAGAGCCGGTTCCGGAGCTGTTGCTGTATTGATAACCTGTACCGGCATCATCAAACAAAGAGGCCATATAACTATCTCCGGCAGGCATGTACCACACATCATTAAAAAGAGTACCGGTAAGTACAGTTGGTTTTAGATCAATATCCGACACTTGTTCTTTTACAGCATTATATCTGCTTTCAATGTCCTTAAATACAGAAACGGCCATGTCCTCTTTATTGAAAAAAGCGCTAAAAAAGATAAGCCATTCAGCCCTGCCAAGCGGAGTCGATTCAAGATAACCGGCATCATTGACCAACAACAATCCGGCATCCAATAACGGACCATAACGATTATCTTTGAATGGCGATACAAAAACAAACTGAGGGGATGAATCCAGCAACACTTCCAGATCAGCAGCATTGGCTAATCCGACATCCCGTATCTTATCCGATTCCAGTCCCTGCTGCACATATTTATTGGAAATATACTGTGGCTCAGCAACACTTTTGAGTGTTTCGAGAACACCGATTTTTTCGGCAAAAACAACCTGAGTAGATGAAAATGCCGACCAATTGGTAACAGGATGCTGCACAAATTTAATTTCGCTCGCTCTGATTTCAGCAGGGGAATTCGCAGGTCCAACCAAAATGGTGGAACCAATAGCCTTTGAATCCCAGGGGTCATTAATCCTGACCAACTTGATGTTGTTATAATAGGAAATGGAAAAACCCGTAGCGTACGAAGGCGTGTAAACTGAGTCAGGCTTTTGACCTTTAAACAGTTGAGATACGGACTTATTTTTGTTGCCTGAGCTGCAGGCAGACACCAAAAGAAACAGCGCAAAAGCGCGAAAAACAGTTTTGAATAGTACCATCACTTTATCTCCCGAAAGCTTGTTGTGGTTAATAACAATGAAAAGGCAGGTCTTCTGGCTCTCTCAAACTGCAACGTCTTCCCACCCCCCTTTATTTGCAGGGACAGTGACATTTATGTTACAGCCTTAATTTGAGATTACAGCTGCGGGTACAGCTCCGGATTCCCTGAAATACAAGTCACCGGATTCCCTGTTAGGCACAAAGGCACCTGTTACATCATCACAAAATTACGATATTTAACCGCATTCGCAAAAGAGAAAAAGATCCATTTGTAATATTGGAACAAATTCAAATATCATTAACTCAATTGATCGTTAATCCCGAGTTGAGATTAGATTTTAAATGGATTATATCATGCTGAAAACAATTTCTTAAGACCTTGATCGACTGATATTTTAAACAACTGTCCGAAAGCACATTACGAAGATTTAACAGACTATTGTAAATAATCACCGGTTTCTTAATTCAATGTTTTCCAAAAGATTCCACTTTCCTTTTTTAAATTCAAGTGCATCATACGAAAAGTCAGGTCCGTAATAACTCCTGTCACCTTCATAAGCAGGCTCCATAGGTGCCAAATGATCCATCACGATCAGATCATTGTTGTCGTCATAACGAAGCATCATATTGGCACGGTTGCTGTGCTCAAATATCAGCCGCAGTTTTATCCTGCCATTTATATCAAAAACAGGCGCACCAAATTTCGGAATTCCCTTGTTGGATAAGGTTAACACATCCACAACCCGGATGCGTGAGAATGCATTGTTGCCATCATATCCCAGCAATGTATAAAACACATCGCCACGATATTTTTCCTCAATAATTTCATAATAAACAGCACCATACCATTCAGAAGTATTCAGGGTGGAAAACTCAGGTGTTTGAATATCCTCCGATTGATCAATCAATCTGAATGTTCTTATCTCATCATCCATATTAACAGCTGTGAGTCCAAAATGATGATGAACACCATGAATATCCTCCACATTCCAGGTTACAATCTTTAGTACATCATCGGAAGACATTAAGGTGGAAAGGCGGGCAAAACCTGAAAAGTTATTTTCAAATAACCCGGGAAGCTTCATCAATTCTTCGAGGCGAAGTTGCAATAATGCAGAAACATCAAAAGCATATTCACCTCCCCGCGACCGGGATAATTTCTCTAAAAGCAAAGCGGTTTCAACATCAGGCAGGTTGATGACAACATCCTTATCCGAAACAAAATTTATTGCATGGAACGGAACCTCACCGGGCATAATCATTTCAAAACGGGGAGTGACCGTTCTGTTGGAATACTTCTTTCGTAATTCGCGGGAAAAGGAAAAACCTTCTTCGTTTTCACGATCATACAGACAATAAAATATTTGATCGGGCCTGATATCGAAAGAGACGTAAGCAGCATGAGCAACAAAACGGTTATCACTGCTTGTATCGCTTTTCCAACCCGGCAGGACACCTGTATCTCTGTGGCCGGAGATTCCTTGTCGTAAAGTCTCTTCCAGCAATGTCAAAAAAGAGGCCGATCTGTAATCTTTCTCATTATCACTGGAATTACGGAACTTATCCCACTGTTTAACGAGATTTTGATAATCTGCATTTTGAGCAGTTGCTATAATTGGAAACAATAGTAAAAAAAAGATGATGATGTGAATGCGATTTCCCATAAAATATGTATGTCTAAAAATTACTTGCTATATTCCATAAGCCAGAACCAAACAAATTATTAGTACCTTTATGTCATCTGATTCCAACCTCTTTTTCGAACGCTTCTGAAAAATTTATTAGCACAATATTTGTAATAAATTTCAAAACAACTAAAAAATCACATACAAAACACAAACCAAACATGGAAAATACCGAAAACAAAGAAAAGAAAAAAATGCCACGACTTTTAAAAATAAGCATAGGAATAGTAGCCGGTGCAATGCTGGGATATGGATACTATTATTTCATAGGCTGCAACGGCGGTACCTGCCCCCTTACGAGCAATCCATGGAACAGTACAGTAGCCGGAATGGTATTGGGACTGGTATGGACTATAAAATGATTCTGGTTTCTGGTTTCTGGTTTCTGGTTTCTGGTTGCTGGTTGAAGTGAAAAAGCATGGTGCATGGTGAAATGGTTGAAGGAATAAATAGGCTAGTAGGTCAGTAGGTAATTAGGCTAATAGATTTAGAAACTCGAAACAAGAAACTCAAAACAAAAAAATCTGTGATACTCTGTTTAATTAACTTTTTGCATCACAACAAGAAACTAAAAACCCGAAACTAGAAACCCGAAACTCAACTCGAAACACAACAACATGACCAAGAAACCAGGAACTAGAAACTCAAAACCCGGAACCCTGCATATTACCAGTTAAGAATTACCTTTCCACAGTTTCCTTCTTTCATAATATCAAAACCTTTCTGAAAATCATCGATATGGAACCGGTGAGTAATCATAGGAGAAAGATCAAGACCCGACATAAGCATTTGTTCCATATGATACCAGGTTTCGAACATCTCTCGACCATATATTCCTTTTAGAATTAATCCCTTAAATATAATGGTATTCCAATCTACCACTGTAGACGAAGGAAGAATGCCTAACAACGAAATTTTTCCGGAATTATACATATGCGACAACATCTGATTAAAAGCAGCTGGTGAACCTGAACATTCCAATCCGATATCAAAACCGATCATCCCCAAATCCTTCACCACATCAGTAAGACTTTCATTAGCAGGATTGACCACACGGGTGGCCCCCATTTTCAGTGCAAGTTTTGCCCTGAATTCATTCATTTCGGTGGCTACAACATATCTGGCACCTGCAAATTTTGCCACAGCCACACACATACTGCCAATTAGTCCGGCGCCGGTAATCAATACATCTTCAGCAATAAGAGGAAAAGAAAGTGCTGTATGTGTCGCATTTCCCAATGGATCCATTATGGCTACAATTTCATCAGGAATTTGCGGGTTAATCTTCATCACATTATTGGATGGTACTTTCACATATTCAGCAAAAGCACCATCAATATTCACACCAATTCCCACGGTTCTTTCACAAATATGCTGCCGGCCCCGGCGGCAATTGCGGCAATGTCCACACGCAATATGCCCTTCGCCGGTTACCCGGTCTCCTTCTTTCACATTGGTGACTTCCGAACCAACTGATGCCACGTAACCAACATATTCATGACCAATGATCAACGGTGTTTTTATTGTTTTCTGAGCCCATTCATCCCAATTATAAATATGAAGATCCGTACCACAGATGGCACTTTTGACCACATTTATTATAACATCATTATGACCAGGCTCAGGAATTGGCACCTCTTTCATCCATATTCCCTTTTCCGGTATAGCTTTTACAAGAGCTTTCATTGTTTTCATAGTATCCTGTTGTTTGAATATTGGTTGGTTAGGTTGGCAGGTTATTAGGTTGGTAGGTCGTTAGGATATTAGAGTGGAAGATACCAAATATCACACTACTAACCGGGGAAAAAATGAGATTGCTTCTCTGCGTTCGCAATGACTGGACATCATCGGATTTTGAAGGGGAAGCAATCCTTTCTCAAAAAATAAATTTTTCCACACACGAATATAAATATTAGATTGATCGACCATGATAAGATGCTGGACGAACTACAAACTTACAATATCCATCAACAATAAAAAACAACAAAAATCAGGTATCAGAGCAAAAATCATCGATTATCTTCGGAAGGGTTTTCCCCCTTCAAGTATTCATAAAATTCCATTTGCGATCGGAACGGTTTTTCACCTTTTACAGGTTTTTTGATAATATTGGTTAATTTATTGTCGAGAATACGCGCGGCACTGGTATCCTTCCATTGCATCAGGAACATATCCCGAAGTTGCTCTTTTAGATTCTCATCATAGATTGGGCAGGCCACTTCAACACGACGATCAAGATTTCGCGCCATCAGATCGGAAGAAGCAATGTAAATTTTCTCACGATCACCGGCACCGATAATAAAAAAACGACTGTGTTCTAAAAATCTATCAATAAGACCAATGCATGGAATTCCCTCTTCATTCTTGTCGAATTGAGGAATCAGCGAAAACATACCTCTGACATTCAAACGCACATCCACCCCTGCCCGCTTTGCCTGATAAAGCTTTCGTATAATTCGATAATCTGCCAGATTATTCAATTTGATCCATACCCGGGTTTCACCTCCCGCCTTAGCAATTTGTATCTCTTTATTGATCACCTCATTTAATTTCTTTCGAAGATAAAAAGGAGACACCCATAAATGATTGTAACGGGCTATACGGTAGTTGCGATCAAAGAAATCAAAAACGGCGGCCACTTCCCCAGCTATTCCAGCATGCGAAGTCATGAGTAAATGATCACTGAAAACACGGGCGCTGTCTTCATTAAAATTCCCTGTTCCTACACAGGCATATCTTGTCAAATCTTTATTCTCTTTACGCTCAACCAAACAAAGCTTTGAATGCACTTTAAGCCCCTTCACACCATAAATCACCTTAACCCCTGAATCCTGTAAGCGATTTGCCCATTTAATATTATGCATCTCATCAAAACGAGCCTGCAATTCAAGTACAACGGTAACCTTTTTGCCATTTCGTGCAGCATTAATTAACGCTTCCATGACATTTGAATGCTTGGCTACCCGATAGATGGTAATCTTTATTCCGTTAACCAACGGATCAATACTGGCCTCGCGAAGAAAATCGATAAAATGTAAAAAGGAATGAAAAGGAAAATGCAGCAAAATATCCCGTTTTTTCAATACAGGAAAAACAGATTGCCCGTTGGGATAATTTTCATGCCGGATAGGTGGCAATGGTTCGTAAACCATACCGGCACCTCCCAACTTAGGGAAATCCATGAAATCTTTAAAATTATGATAGCGACCTCCCTGAATAATTGAGTCGTCACGGGTAAAGTGCAACTTTCTCAATAATATTTCAAGCAAATCATCGGGCATCTCTTTATCGTAAACAAATCTCACCGGTGGTGCATCTTTTCTACGTTCAAGGCTCTGGGCAATAGCATTTACGTAGCTTTCAGAAATATCATCGTCAATATCCAGTTCTGCATCACGTGTTAGTTTGAAGGTATATGCACCAATTTCATCAAAATCGAACATATAAAAGATATCTTCCAACTCAAACCTGATGACATCATCGAGTAACATCATAGAAGTAGCCCTTTCATTAGAAGGAACAACAAAGAACCGCCCAAGGGCATCAACGGGCACTTCCACCAGGGCATAGATCGATTTGCCGGTTTCCAGCTTACGCAAAATCACTCCCAGATAAATGGCATCGTCCTTAAGATCGGGAAGTGGGCGACTTTTAGAAATTATTATGGGCATCAATTTAGGTCGTACTTTATGCTCGAAAACCCGGCGAACAAATTCGCCCTGCTTTTCGTTGAGTGATTTCTCATCAAGCATAAATACATTGTGTTCTTCCAGCTCCTTGATAATTTTCTCATAAATCCTTCCAAACTGCAAACCCTGTTCGCGCACAACACGGTTAACCTCCTGGAGCGTTTGATAAGGTGATGTACCATCAAACTCCGTGTCTTTCCCCAACTGAGCCAGCCGCTTTAAAAAGGCCACTCTCACTCTGAAATACTCATCCAGATTATTTGAATAGATCCCAAGAAACTTCAGGCGCTCAATTAAGGGCACTTCCTTTTTTGCAGCCTCCTGAAGTAAACGTGCATTAAAAAATAACCAACTTAATTCTTTGGACCTGTATTTCGAGTAAATCATGTGACACGATTAAAAGATTGTTCTATAGAAAAACTAAAATATATGAATTTTGTTGATCTACTCCAAATATGAATTTTAAAATATTTCGGATGATTTCATCTGAATATTGAACTTTTGGATTAAATTTGAGTTTTCATATTACAATAGTTCTTTAAAAACGCTGGTTTCGGCTACGCTCAGTACGTTGGTTTCGGCTACGCTCAACCAACGTACTGAGCGTAGTCGAACGATGACTGAGCGTAGTCGAAGTCAGAGCATTAAAATGAAAAAAAACAACACAAAAAAATGGAAATATCTGCAGCTAATAAAATATCTACCAGGCTTCATGAAATATTGGATGTCAGACCGATTACTGATTCAACATTTGTTATCCGGTTAGAGAGAAATGACCTCAACTTCAAATCGGGTCAACATATAAATGTGGGACCAGCCAATAGTATTCATACCCGGGAATACTCTATTTACAGTGGCGAAAATGATGATTATATTGATATACTGATAAAGGAAATATCTGATGGATTTATTTCCCCGGTATTAAAAAAACAGCGGCCAGGCAATATGCTGGTGGTTGAAGAACCAGCAGGATATTTTTCTTTGCCCCAAAATGTCAATGAAGAAGATAAATTACTTTTTATTGCAAGCGGGACAGGCATTTCGCCTTTTCACAGTTTCATAAAAACCAATCCGGGATTAAATTACAAAATCCTGCATGGCATCAGAAATAATACAGAAAAATATGATGCTGACTTTTATGATCCCTCCCGGTACCTCACATGCACATCACGCCAGAAAAGCCGGGAATCATACTTTGGCCGGGTGACTGACTATATGCAGGAACATCCTGTTGAGCCAGACACCCATTGTTACCTTTGCGGAAACAGCAGTATGATACATGATGTTTACGACTTGCTGGAAGCGCAAGAGGTTTCCACAGAGATGATTCACACTGAAGTTTATTTTTAGAGACAAGGGTGTTTAATTTTATTATCGGGGAAGGGTGTTTTTCTGCCATGCCGAAAAACACCCTTCCTTTTTCTGCAAAGACTATTTAAGTTTAATCTTTTCAGCTTTTCTATGTGTTTTTTTGCCTCATAATCCATGTCTGTGCATTAACAAACGCCTCCATCCATGGAGTTACCTCATCATTTTTACGATTTTCGGGATAATACCCGCACTGCCATGGAAACACAGAACGTTCGGGATGTGGCATCATAGCCAGATGGCGGCCGTCATCTGAACAGATTGCCGCTATATTGTGATCACTACCGTTTGGATTGGCAGGGTAGGCTTCATATCCGTATTTGCCCGTAATATTATATGTATATTCATCTTGTGGTAAGCTAAATTTCCCTTCGCCGTGAGCAATCCAAACACCAAGGCGTGATCCTGCCAGGGATTTTAGCATCACAGAATTATTTTCCGGGATATCCATGCTCACAAAGTTAGATTCAAACTTATGTGAATCGTTGTGCAACATTTTGGCTTTATTCGCATGACCTGGATTGATCAGATCAAGCGCGATCATCAACTGGCAACCATTGCAAATACCAAGACTCAATGTATCTGGACGTGCATAGAAATTATCAAGTGCTTTTTTGGCTTTTTCGTTGTAAAGAAAGGCTCCTGCCCATCCCTTGGCTGATCCCAGCACATCAGAATTGGAGAACCCACCTATAAAAACAATATAATCAATCTCTTCGAGCGTTTCACGACCTGATATCAGGTCAGTCATGTGTACATCCTTGACTGCAAACCCGGCCCTGTAGAGCGAATAGGCCATTTCACGGTCGCCATTACCACCCTTTTCACGGATGATGGCAGCCCGGGAAGTGCGTGTTGGGTTTTCCAGGTTCATTGATGCATCAGTTCCAATAAAATGAGCCGGAAACATAAACTGAAGCGGCTGCTTTTTATAATTCTCAAAACGTTCGCGAGCTTTTTGCTCCCCGCTCTGGTCGCGATCAAGCAAATATGAAGTACGATACCACACATCGCGTAAGTGATCGATATCAAAGCTGAATTGTTGTTCAGGGACTTTAATCTTCAGATTCCTTTCAATTGACGGACGGCCAATTATGCTGAATTGCATTCCGGCGGTTTCAAGTATCTTCTCCACAGCATCAAGTTCGGAAACCTGAATAACCACTGCCGGATTTTCACTAAAAAGGAGTTTAACCGGATCCTGTTCTTCCAATCCGGAAAGATCAGCATCAACACCAAAACTGTTATTGGCAAAACACATTTCGAGCAATGTGGTAACAAGACCACCGGCCGACACATCATGACCCGCAAGAATAAGTCCTTCGTGAATAAGTTTCTGAATAACTTCAAACCCATTTCTAAAATATTCGAAATCGGTTACTGTGGGTGCTTCATTACCCAGCTTATTGATGATTTGGGCAAAACTACTTCCCCCGAGTTTCAGTGTATCAAAAGACAAATCAATATGCAACAAATACGTATCAACGTCTTTTATCAGCAAAGGAGTTACTATCCGGCGCACATCATCCACTTCTCCACCGGCACTGATTATTACCGTTCCCGGTGACATTACCGTCTCCCCTCCGGGATATTTCTGAGTCATGGAAAGCGAATCCTTACCCGTTGGAATATTGATGCCCAAATCGCATGCAAAATCGCTGACAGCCTTTGCCGCTTCATACAACCGTGCATCTTCTCCCTTATTGCGACATGGCCACATCCAGTTGGCACTCAGGCTAATGCCCTTTATCCCATGAGTCATGGGTGCCCAAACTATATTGGTAAGCGATTCGGCCACAGAAATCACCGCCCCGGCAGCTGCATTAACCAATCCAATACCAGGTGCATGTCCGATGGAAGTAGCCATCCCCTTGATTCCGGAGTAATCGATTGCTGTTGCCCCAAGGTTGCTTAACGGCAGCTGCATTTCGCCAATACATTGCTGGCGGGCTACTTTCCCCGTCACCGAACGGTCAACTTTATTGGTCAGCCAGTCTTTGCAACCAACCGATTCAAGTTGAAGAACAGCCTCCAGATAATCTTCAATTTTGTCAGCAGAATATTGCAGTTCCTCAAAAGTCCGAACCACAGTTTCATCG
>JBEPWN010000057.1:0-10236 GCA_041642395.1 Marinilabilia sp.
AACCTGTTTCTGTCGCGTTTATTCAAGGGTTTGGATTGAAAAAAGGTGCCATTGCCTCTTCGGTGGCTCATGACAGTCATAATGTAGTGGTGGTTGGAGCTGATGATTTCAGCATGGTAGCAGCAGTGAATCTAATTATGGAGAATAAAGGAGGACTGGCAATAGCCGATACTGAGTCTCAGAACATTTTACCTTTGCCTATTGCCGGATTGATGAGTAACCTGGAAGGGAAAACTGTTGGCACACTTTATGCCGGACTTGAAACCAAAGCCCGGAAATTAGGTGCATCTTTAAAGTCACCTTTTATGAGTTTATCGTTTATGGCACTTTTAGTGATACCCAAATTGAAAATAGGTGATCAAGGACTTTTTGATGGAGAAAAATTTGAGTTTACGCCACTTTTTGAATAATCTGAATGATTACCAAACAACAAAATAAAGAAAATCATTTAAAAGAATTAATACAGGTCCTTCCCGATAGTCCGGGGGTGTATCAGTTTTTTGATGATACTGACAAGATCATTTATGTTGGCAAAGCCAAGCATCTAAAAAGGCGGGTATCTTCATATTTTCAAAAGGAGCCCGACAATGCCAAAACACGTATTCTGGTAAGAAAAATATGTGATATCCGACATATTTTAGTCAGTACCGAAGAAGATGCACTGCTGCTTGAGAATAATCTCATAAAAAAGTATCAGCCCAGATACAATGTACTTCTTAAAGACGATAAAAGCTTTCCCTGGATTGTCGTGAAAAATGAGCCGTTTCCCAGGGTTTTCTCTACGCGACAAATTATAAAAGACGGAAGCGAATATTTTGGTCCCTATACCAACGGAATGATGGTGAAGACGCTGATTGACCTCTTTCGTCAGATCTATTCGCTTCGTACCTGCCGGCTTGCACTTACGCCTGATAATATATCCCGCGGCAAATTTAAAGTATGTCTTGAATATCATCTGGGTAATTGCAAAGGGCCTTGCGTCGGCCTTCAAGCTGAAGATGAATATCAGGAATATATACGTCAGATTAAATACATCCTAAAGGGTAATGTTTCTTCAGTTGTTAAATATTTGAAAGAGATTATGATGAATTTGGCCGGAGAATATAAATTTGAAGAGGCTGAGCAAATCAGAAAAAAACTGAGCATTCTTGAAGGATATAAAAGTAAATCTACCATCGTTAATCCAAAAATCAATAATGTGGATGTTTTTTCCATTGTGGATGACGAGAAATTTGCTTTCGTTAATTTTCTTAAAGTAGTTAATGGAGCCATTATTCAGGCGCATACCATCGAATATAAAAAGAAATTAAATGAGACGGTAGAGAATTTACTTCCCTTGGCAATATCGGATGTTCGTGAACGTCTGAATAGTAATTCACCCGAAATTATTGTTCCTTTTCGTCCTGATGTAGAATTTAAAGAAGCGAAATTTCTGGTCCCTCAAATAGGGGATAAGAAAAAATTGCTGGACCTTTCGGAGCGTAATGTGAAGTATTACCGTCTTGAAAAATTAAAACAACTGGCCAATCATACAAAAATGCCCCGTGAAGTAAGATTGCTGGAGACAGTAAAGAAAGACCTTCATATGAATAAATTGCCGGTTCATATCGAGTGTTTTGATAATTCTAATATCCAGGGGCATTTTCCTGTTGCTGCATGTGTGGTTTTTAAGAACGGAAAACCTGCCAAAAAAGATTATCGCCATTTCAATATAAAAACTGTCGAAGGACCTGATGATTATGCGTCCATGGAGGAAGTTATTTTCAGGCGATACAGCCGTATATTAAATGAAGGTGACAATTTGCCTCAATTGGTGGTCATTGATGGAGGGAAGGGACAGTTGGGCTCTGCTGTTAAGGCTCTGAGAGAACTTAAATTGGAAAATATTATTTCAGTTATTGGTGTAGCAAAAAGGCTGGAAGAAATTTTTTTCCCCGGCGATTCTGTTCCTCTCTATCTTGATAAAAATTCACCATCTTTAAAGTTGATTCAGCATCTTCGGAATGAAGCTCACCGCTTTGGAATTACTTTTCACCGGAATAAGCGTAGCAAAGCATTTCTGAAGTCAAGACTTGAAGAAATTTCAGGCGTCGGTCCTGAAAGTATTAAAAAGTTACTTAATCACTTTGGATCCGTTCGGGGTGTAGAAAATGCGTCTCTTGATCAACTGAAGGAAGTTGTGGGTGATAACCGTGCCCAAAGTATTATTCATTTTTTTGAAAATGCTTCTGATTAATATTTTGTTCAGCCTGACTGGAAAGGGCCTACTGACGGACCATTTGACAATGGAACAACTAATAAAACAATTTTTTCATGCATTAGGATAGTTGCTAAAACAAACAACTTACTATTCCCTCAATTATTTCTTTGCGGAATCCTGCCAATTTGTTTTTCAAATGCTCTTTCTCATGAATTGATCTTTCTATTTTTTTCACTGCTTTTTGTAACTCTTTTTTATCCGGATAGGTTGTTTTGATGCTTATTTCAGTGATTATACCTTTTTCAACTTTTAGTTTTGATGAAAAGATATAATCGTCTGAATGACTTCGTTTGGTAAATCCATAAGAAGGACTGTATCCATAATTCCACAGCCAGGTATTGTATTTTTGGATTTTAAGAATTTCAATGTCCTGGAGATCTGTTTCTGAAAAAGTGTAATGAGTGGCTTTGAATTTCTTAACCAAATTATTAGCAATGTATTGCATAAATTCTTCGGGAGACTTACTTGAATTTGTCAGCTCAGAGATGTTTGCAACTTCGCTGCGAACAGATTTTACCGATTTATCTTTAAATTTCAGATCGTCCACTTTCAATGCTTCTGTTAGATTCTTCAGATTTGATTGGTAAAGAAGAGTCCCATGGTGCATAGATCTGGATTTATAAACGTGACAGGCATTTCCCGATATTTTTTTATATCCTGCCAGTAAATCATTTCTTTTACCGTGTCTGGCTTCTACACCAAATTTGTTCAAAGCTTCCACCACAGGAGTTGTTGCTCTTACAAAATCGACCAGATGACCGGCTTCATTATTTTCTATTATGCAATAGTTGATATTGCCCTTGTCGTGAAAAACAGTTCCACCACCAGATAGTCGCCGGTAAACCGGAATTTTATTTTTTTCAAGATATTCCTGATTTATTTCCGAAAGAGCATTTTGATGTTTTCCTACAATGACCGAAGGTCTATTGATATAAAAAAACATAATGTTTTGTACTTTTTCCCGTAAAAACATTTCTTCGGCAGCAAGATTGAATGCCGGATCGTCACTTTGACTCGTTATGAACAGGGTATTCTTATCCATGGTTCAGATATAAATTATTGATGGAATTCTAAAAGGCTTAAGTCTTTAATTAATAAATTAAATAGTATTGTATAAAACTCATAATAATAAGTTGTTAACTTTAATGATATCTTAATTTAAAAATTTTTAAATGTTTATGAAACCAGGATTATTGAGGTCATTCTTTTTAAATTGGGAAAAGAATGACGATTTTTATGAACTGAAAAATGTAAAACACTTATTGAGATATAGGATTTCACTCCTGAAGCTTCTGCATTTTAAAATTTTTTATTTTAATCTGGTTTTGTTAAAAACCTTACATTTTCAAATCGGGAAGCAGAATCGCTTAATTTGGGTAAAAATAATAAATAAAAAAATTGAATTATGAAAGTCGTTATTCAACGAACAAAAAAAGCATCCGTAACAATCGATGAAAATATAACCCGAAATATCGGAAATGGTTTAGTAATTTTTCTAGGCATTGAAAATTCCGATGGCGAGGAAGACATAAAATGGCTGGTTAATAAAATATGTAATCTTCGAATATTTGATGATCAAAGTGGTGTGATGGATCTTTCAATAAAAGATATTGATGGAGAAATATTGATTATAAGTCAGTTTACGTTATATGCACGGACAAAAAAGGGGAATCGTCCATCATATGTTGATGCAGCTGCGCCTGATGTCTCTGAACCCCTTTATCAGCGGTTTGTTGAATCTATAGAGGACACGACAGGAAAATCTTCCGCTACCGGTGAATTTGGGGCATCAATGGATGTTGAGCTTATAAATGATGGTCCTGTTACCATTATCATTGATTCTAAAAACAAACAATAGCATTATGCATATAAAGGAAGCTCAGGATTTGGTGGATCAGTGGATACAGGAGCACGGCGTTCGATACTTCAGTGAACTGACCAATATGGCCGTTCTTTCAGAGGAAGTAGGCGAACTGGCCAGGGGTATTGCCCGCCAATATGGTGACCAGTCATTTAAAGCCGGTGAAGAATACAATCCGGAGGAAGAAATGGCAGATATATTATGGGTGCTCATATGCCTGGCGAACCAAACCGGTGTCGATCTGACCAAAGCTTTTCAATTGTCTGTCAAAAAAAAAACTGACCGGGACAGCTTAAGACATAAAAACAATCCAAAACTGAAATAAAATGGAGGAAATCGAGCAACTATTTGAAAAATACGATGATGATTTTCGGAAATTGACAGCATACGCCGGCCAGGGAAATATTGATGTGTTGAAAACAGAAGATAATCTGGAAAAAATATTTTCACTTATCGATCTTACAACTCTGAATACCACGGATAGCGCAAATTCGGTTCAGGATTTTTGTGATAAGCTTCACACATTTAAAAAGGATTTTCCGGAAATGCCACTGGTAGGAGCTGTTTGTGTTTATCCTGTTTTTGCCAGTGTATTGAAAGCACGGCTCAGAGGGTTGGATGTGAAAAGGGCAGTTGTTTCAGCAGGTTTTCCATCATCGCAGACTTTTTTAGATCTGAAAGTTTTGGAAACCAAAAAAGCGTTAGATTTTGGGGCCAATGAAATTGATATTGTAATATCTGTAGGAGAATTTTTGGAGGGTAATTACGAATTTGTGATTGAAGAAATAAGAACCATTAAATCAGTAATGGGTGATGCCCATTTAAAAGTTATACTTGAAACAGGTGCTTTATCTTCTTCCGAAAATATCTGGAATGCATCCATTCTTGCCATGGAAGCAGGTGCCGATTTCATCAAAACATCAACCGGCAAAATGAGCCCTGCTGCCACGCCTGATGCAGTTTGGGTAATGGTTCACGCCATTAAGGCTTATCATAAGGCCACCGGTAA
Organism: Marinilabilia sp.; assembly: GCA_041642395.1. GTDB lineage: Bacteria > Bacteroidota > Bacteroidia > Bacteroidales > Marinilabiliaceae > Marinilabilia. Next base: position 5,131 of record JBEPWN010000057.1, read on the forward strand.
ACCTATCGGGCTTAAGCCGGCAGGTGGGATCAGCACCAGCGATGATGCTTTGATTTATTTCAGTATTGTAGAAAGGGTTTTGGGTGATGAATGGCTCACCTCTGAGCGGTTCAGGATTGGTGCCAGTCGTCTGGCAAATCATTTATTGCAGGATCTGGCCGAGATGAAAGGAAAAGAATATATACCCTATTTTTAATTTTTTCGTGTGGTTGTAAATAAAACCAATTCTCTTAATGCTTCCCGGGCTTCGCCTTCAGGGTAGTTATCAAGCAATTGAAGCGCGTTGTCGCGATATTCAGTCATTTTCTTACGGGCATATTCGATACCACCGTTTTCTTTTACAAATTCCACTAATGGGGCAATTCTTTTTTCGTTTTTGTGATGCCTTTTAATGGTTGAAAGGATTTGTCGCTTTTTAGGGGCTGTTTGTTTCGAAAGCACATGGATAAGAGGAAGTGTTATTTTTTTTTCTTTCAGATCATTCCCGGTGGGTTTCCCGGCCAGATTGGTTCGCTCATAATCGAGTAGATCATCCTTTATCTGGAAAGCCATTCCCAGGTTTTCTCCGAATTCACGCATTTTATCAATATTTTCCTGCGTTGCCCCTGATGACAGAGCCCCTGCAGCAGTGCAGGCAGCAATTAATGTTGCTGTTTTTTTACGGATGATCTCATAATAAATATCTTCTGTGATATTAAGTTTTCTTGATTTTTCGATTTGAAGAAGCTCGCCTTCACTCATTTCTTTTACGGCTACCGACACAATTCTCAAAACTTCGGTTTGATTTTCTTCCAAAGATTTTATCAGTCCCATTGCCAGATAGTAGTCACCTACCAGGACGGCTATTTTGGAGCGCCATAATGCATTGATAGAGAAAAGACCACGTCGTTGAAAAGTTTCATCCACCACATCATCGTGTATTAAAGTGGCGTTGTGCAGGAGTTCTATGAGACCGGCTGCCGTGTAAGTTCCATTATCTATTTTGCCGTTAAGTTTTGCCGCCAGAAATACCAGCATAGGTCGCATTTGCTTGCCTTTTCGGCGAATCAGGTAATTTGTAATAATATTTAATAGGGGAATCTTTGTGTCGAAGTTCTTTTTAAAATAAGGCTCGAAAAGTTTCATTTCGTTCTTAATGGGAGATGTTATTTTGGATGATATTTTCATAGAGATAAAATTGTTATATAGCGATTTCTGCATTCATTTCTCAAAAATAACAATTTGCTTCTTAATAGTGTTGTAACCTTTAAATAAATATCAATGTTATCTAAATATTTGCATATAATAATCGGGTAAATATCTAACAATAGAAATATCTTCATTATCTTTGCATTTGAAAAACCGATATATCTGGCAATCAAGCATTGAGTTAAAAAGAGTGTTGATCGGGATGGCTTTTACATTGAGGTTGCAGGTCACTTTGAAATAACATTTCAAGAAGAAATTCAATAAATTTATTTTTTAGTTGCCGGTTTGGCAATACAGATTTTTTTAAATTATCAATATGGAAATGCAGAGAGTGAAAATTAAGGACCTGGATACTGCTCAACTTGATCGGGCTGCCAATATGCTTAAAGCAATTGCTCATCCTATGCGCATTGCAATTTTAAGTCATCTCGAAGACGGGAAGAGGTTGACTGTTACCGAGATACACAATATATTGAATATTGAACAATCTACTACTTCTCATCATTTGGGAATACTAAAAGACAAAGGCGTGTTGTCATCACAAAGAGAAGGTAAAAACACTTTTTATTTTCTGAAGCATGACAGTTTGCGAAACATTATAGATTGCGTAAGCAGGTGTACTACTGAGTAATGAGTTAAAATGATCAAATAATTATAATTTAAGGAGATTTTGGAGGGATTGTAAAGATGGTAAAAATCAGACTTACAAAAGAGTTTCGTTTCGAGATGGCTCACGCTCTATGGAATTATGACGGACTCTGTAAAAATATACATGGACATTCATATATTCTTCAGGTGACGGTGATTGGAGTTCCAATTGAGGATGAATACAATCCCAAGTACGGAATGGTTATGGATTTTGGCGATTTAAAGAAAATTGTAAAAGAGGAAATTGTTGATAAATTGGATCATTCCATTGTTATAAGCGATAAAGCACCTTCTGATAAGCTTCTGCAAATTCCCCAGATGAGCGACCGGTATCATATTACCAGTTATCAGCCAACCTGCGAAAATATGTTGATCGATTTTGCCGGCCGGATATCTGGTCGTTTGCCTGCAACAATTGAGCTTTTTAGTCTCAAATTGCATGAAACCGGCAACTCTTTTGCTGAATGGTATGCCTCCGACAATGATTAATCTGCATTTTTTACTTATTTTTCGGAATAACAGGGATTCGGGCGTACAGTTAATGCTTTGGAACATTTGTATTGTTAATGAAAACTTTACAATTAGTGCTGGTCTATAAAGTCGGCAAAAAATCTAGTTTACATGTGTCTGGTTAGAAAGTGCCAGTTGCAAGGGTTGCAAGCGTAACGAAGCAAATGGTACTTTATAGACAGACACTAAATCCATTTCACATGTCTCAAAAACTTAAAAGACTATTTTTATTGGATGCTTATGCTTTAATTTTCCGAGCATATTATGCATTTATTCGAAATCCGAGAGTGAATTCCAAAGGATTGAATACCTCAGCTATTTTCGGGTTTACAAATTCGTTGCTCGAAGTACTTAAAAAAGAAAATCCTTCTCATATCGGCGTGGCTTTCGATCCTGCCGGTCCTACTTTTCGGAATGAAATGTACGAACCCTATAAAGCAACACGGGAAGCAACACCTGAGGATATCAGAAAGGCCATTCCTTATATTAAACAAATACTCGATGCTTTTAATATAAATATCATTCAAGTAGATAATTATGAAGCTGATGATGTAATAGGAACTCTGGCGCGAAAATCCGGGATGGCCGGGTTTAAAACTTTTATGGTGACACCCGATAAAGACTATGCCCAGCTGGTGACAGAGGATACGGTCATGGTTAAGCCAAAATCATCGGGAAATGAGATTGAATACTGGGGGGTTGATGAAATTCGCAACAAATTTTCGGTGCAAAAGCCTGAACAGGTGATTGATCTGCTTGCTTTGTGGGGTGACAGTTCCGATAATGTTCCCGGATGTCCCGGCATTGGAGAAAAGCGGGCAAAAGATATTATTGGCAAATATGGATCCATTGATAATGTATATATCCACATTGATGAGTTGTCAGGGAAACAAAAGGAAAATCTGATCAATCATAAAGAACAGATAGAGCTGTCTCGCAGGCTGGTGACCATTGAAACCAATGTACCCATTGAATTTGATGAAAATCTGTTTATTCATGGTGCACCTGATCTCGAAAAATTGCGACCCATATTTGAAGAGCTTGAGTTTAAGGGCCTTTGGGAAAAAATGGCAGGAAACCCCGTTAATAATGCTCCTGCTCAGGGTTCTTTATTTGATAATGTGGATGACACATCCGCTGTCCCGAACCGACTAACAAAGAAGACCCTTAAGGATGTGGATCACAGTTATTATTTAATTGAATCAGATCAGGCTCTTGATTCACTTGCCGCTGAGTTAAGTATACAAAAGGAATTTTGTATTGATACTGAAACATCAGGTCTTAATGTCCTCAATTCAGATCTGGTAGGTCTCGCTTTTAGTTTTAAAACCGGTGAGGCCTACTATGTACCTGTCCCAAAGGATAAAGAAAAAGCATTGGAAATAGTTAATCGATTCAAAAATGTGCTTTCTGATGCTCATATTGTGAAGGTAGGACAAAACTTGAAGTTTGATTACCTGATGCTAAAACGTTACGGGGTGAACATGGAAGGACCGTTTTTTGACACTATGGTCGCGCATCATCTTGTTCAGCCTGGTTTAAAGCACAATTTGGAATTTCTTGCCGAAACTTACCTGGATTATTCACCCATCCCTATTGAGCAAATAATCGGGACAAAGGGGAAAAATCAGGGCAATATGCAGGATATTGATATACAAATTGTAACCGAATACGCCGGTGAAGATGCTGATGTTACACTTCAACTTAAGACTAGATTACTCAGTGAACTTGAAAATAACGGTTTAATTCCTTTATTTAATGATGTGGAGATGCCTCTTCTTAAAGTTTTGGCCGAAATGGAATATACCGGGGTTTCAATCGATACTCAGGCTTTGGCCGAATATGCAAAAAAACTTCAGATTCGGATTGAGAAACTTGAAGAAACGATCAAGGAAGAAGCAGGCAGAGACTTCAATGTTTCCAGTCCGCGGCAGGTTGGGGAAGTACTTTTCGACGAGCTTAAAATTGACGAAAAGGCAAAAAAAACAAAGTCGGGTCAGTTCAGTACCAATGAAGAGGTTCTTCAGAAACTGCGGACCCGGCATCCCATTGTTTTGCGCATACTTGATCATCGCGGCCTTAAAAAATTGCTGAATACCTACGTGGAAGCGCTTCCAAAACTTGTGAATGAAAATACGGGCCGTCTGCATACTTCATTCAATCAATCTGTGGTGGTTACAGGCCGTTTGAGCAGCTCAAATCCCAATTTACAGAATATACCAATTAGGGAAGAGGAAGGGCGGGAAATGCGTCGAGTCTTTTCGGTGGATGATGAGGATCATCTTTTTTTCAGTGCGGATTATTCACAGGTGGAACTGAGGATAATGGCGCATCTGAGTGAAGATCAAAATATGCTGGGAGCATTTAACCGGGGTGAAGACATCCATTCTGCTACTGCTGCGAAAATATTTAAAGTTCCCGTCAGTGAGGTCACTTCTGAAATGAGGCGTAAAGCCAAAACAGCAAATTTCGGTATTATTTACGGTATTTCTCCGTTCGGATTGTCTGAGAGGCTCAATATCCCGCGTAGTGAATCCAAAGCGATCATCGATGGCTATTTCGAAAATTTTGCGGGAGTAAAAGCATACATGGATCGGGTTATAGCCCAGGCTCGTGAAAAGGGCTATGTGGAAACCATGTTTGGGCGGCGTAGGTATTTGCCTGATATAGATAGTCGAAACGGTGTGGTAAGAGGTGTTGCTGAGCGAAATGCCATTAATGCACCCATACAGGGAGCAGCTGCCGACATTATCAAGAAAG
>JBEPWN010000058.1:0-10077 GCA_041642395.1 Marinilabilia sp.
CCGGGGTTATTTAAGTTTGCTCCTACGGGGACGCACCAGTTCTGTCATTGACGCATTATGTCTCAACCTTTTGAGGTGGTCACTCACAAGGGAATTTTTCCGCTGTACATTAGCGCTTTCCTGCCATAGCCGGATACATTTTGCGTGTTGGTTCCGACAGCCTCTGATTCGTGGACAAAAAAATTCTGAAATTGCGATTAAAGCAGTGAAACATGCTTTTTATTCACCATGATGTCCAAAACCATTTTGTCGGTTTGCGTCATACCTTCTGAGCCTATGTCGGTGAGGTTGCGAATGGTTTGATCCACATCATCATCGGCAATGCCCTCAAGGGCAGAGACTACTTTATTGTCCATGGCCATCATCGAAGAAAAGATGGCTGCTGAAACCGCACTGGATACTTTAAGGGCGCAACTGGGTTTTGCACCATCGCAAATGACACCCGTTACATTGCCTATCATGTTTTTGACCGAATAGGCCACCTGCTCTCGGCTGCCGCCCATCAAATAAGTCATGCCGCACGATGCGCCAATGCCGGCAACGGTGACACCGCAGAGGCCCGACAAGCGGCCTAATCCGCGTTTGATGTAAATAACCATCAGATTACTGAGGGCCAGAGCACGGATAAGTTGTTCTTTGGGCTTATTCATCTCCTCGGCAAAAACCACCACCGGCAAGGTGGCTGTAATGCCCTGATTGCCACTTCCGGAATTGCTCATGACCGGTACCATGGCGCCTGCCATACGTACATCACAGGCCGACGCGGTGATTGCCACCAGACGGTTGTAAACGCTGTTTCCCATGATATCCTGAAAAGAGGAGCTTTGGATGACCCGGGAAACTGAATGGCCAAAGGGGCCTTTCAGCGACTCCCTGGCAGCAGATTTGTTCAACTCAGAGGCTTCCAGAATAAATTCCAGTTCCGATAGGGCTGTCTCCGTCGCAAAATCGTAAATGGTGTCGAAGGTCAATTCTATATCCTTGTTTTCAACTTTGCCTGAACAGCCAATGCTCATCTCATCCAGCAAGACATTCCCGTTAACTTCCACATAGGCTATATGGTTGTGACTCCCGCAAATAATCACCCTGGCGTGGGAAGTCTCACCATAGCAATGCGCTTCAATGTATAATTTGTCGGGCACTTCTTCCTTTAAATGGACTGAACTTATTGACCGGTTTACCAACTGTTTAGCCTGGGCCAACACCTCCGGATTCAGATCCTTTAAAACCTCCAGACCGTAGGCCGATTTACCCGCTACAATTCCTAAAGCAATGGCAATGGGCAAGCCAATCATTCCTGTTCCGGGAATGCCCACCCCCATCGAATTTTTCAGAATATTCCTGCTGAGAAACAACTCCGCTTTCACCACTGTTTCTCCCAGAACTTCCCTGGCTTTGGTCACAGCCAGTGCCACGGCCACCGGCTCAGTGCATCCAATGGCTGGAACAACTTCCCGCTTGATAAGGGCCAATATGGAATCGGCTGTTTCTTTCTTCATATCTAAAACAGATTAATTAGTATCTGTCCATAAAGTACCATTTACTTCATTTCGACAAGCTCAATGTGGCACGTTACGCTTGCCACCAAAATACTCATTTCGACAAGCTCAATACATCGCATTTACTCAAGTAAACTCCGTTTTTGGCGGCTTCGCAAGCCTCGCAATTGTCACTTTCTAAACAGACACACATATTGTGGACATTTTTCCTGACTTTACAGACGGGCTTCAATTATCAGGATTTGTAAGGAAAAGAGCTGACCGTTTTAAACGAAGCTTTTCCGGCACAAATCCCGGGTCAGTTTGCCTGTCATAACAACGGCTAAACAATGCACGACAAAATTGCGATATATTTACTTTAATTTGGCTGACTTTAGGCATCTTTAGGGAAGTTTATTGCAAGGTCGGAGGTATCGAGCCGTTCGCCTCTCCCCGTTTTGAAACGAGGGGGAAGTGTTACACAGAGGGCACAGAGGTTTTCACAGAGAGGCACGGAGAAAAAAATAAACTCCGGATGGTATGGAAGGAAATGATCGATGCCGGATGGGAATTCCGAAAGGGGCTGTTATTCAGATTTCAAGAGATTTTCAATTTCCGTTTTTAATTTGGGAAGATGTTTTGAAATTATTCCCCAAATTACTACATCATCTACTTTGTCATATCCATGAATTACCCAGTTTCTCGCATCAACGATTTGCCTGGCATTTTCAATATCTAATTCCGGGTCAATTTTCAAAGCCCTGTTCATTGCTTCGCCAATTATTTCTATCTCTTTCAATGCCACGTCGTAGCAGTTTATTTTTTTGGTATTCAAAGAAATCTCTTTTGTCACCTAAATAATCTTCAATTGAGTCAATGGAAGTTTTAATGTCATATAGATATTTCTTTATTTCACGCTTCATAGATTAGTTCTTTTGATTCATTGACACTTTAAATAAAAAAAGGATTTGACAAGGTTCTTTCAGTTACTATGTCAATTTCTCTATTAAAAAGTTCTCTCAGTTTGTAATGAAGCGAGAAGTAATTATCTGCATATTCTTCCGGCGTTAAATTTTCAGCGAATGAAATTAGAAAATCAATGTCACTGTCGTCCCGGAATTCCCCGGAAACCGCAGAGCCAAAGGCATACAATCTTTTTACATTAAGCGATTGGCATAAATGTTTTAAATCATTTTTCTTTTCGGTAAGAATACATTGCATATGTTTTTTTTTCAAATTTTAAGAAATTTGTCTGACACGTTGGTCTTTTAAGCTTCCAGGTAATGCAACCATAAGGCCAAACAGGTCTTTTTTCGATTCCGTATAAATTTGTTAATTCAAAACTATCATTAAATCCCAAAAAAAAATCAATTATTTGTAAAAAGGTAGAGACGCAAAATTTTGCCTCTCTACGTGACACCAACCAAAAATCAAAATAACCCGGAAATAACCCCGTCATCATCAATGTCGATGCCCTCGGCAGCGGGAATGCCGGGCAGACCGGGCATTCGCATGATATTTCCCGTTACGGGAACAATGAATCCGGCACCGGCGGCAATTTCAATTTCGCGTACGGTAACGATGAAATCCTTTGGGCGGCCCAGTAATTTTGGGTTATCGGAAAGTGATTTCTGGGTTTTGGCCATACAAACGGCTGTTTTGTCGAGTCCCAGTTCGGAAATTGCTTTCAGGTCCTTTCGGGCCTGGGCGGTATAATCGATGGCTTTGGCACCATAAATTTCTTTGGCGATGGTTTCGATCTTCCTCTCCACCGGCCAGTTCCAGTCGTAGAGAGGTTTCATCGACGAGGTACAATCACCGGCCACCTGAGCCACAATGCGGGCCAGTTCTTCGGCACCCTCTCCCCCTTTGGCCCAGACTTCTGCAACAGCTGCCTTTACTCCCAGCTCCCTGCATTTTTCCAAGATAACACTGATCTCCTCATCGGTATCAGAAGTAAAGCGGTTAATGGCCACCACCGGACAAATATTGAATTTGCCCATATTCTCCACATGCTTTTCGAGATTTTCAAGTCCCCGGCTTACCGCCCCGGCATTGGGTTTATTCAGTTCGCTCAACGGCACTTCGCCATGATATTTAAGAGCACGCACCGTGGCCACCAAAACAGCAGCCTGTGGTTCAATGCCTGCAGAAACACATTTAATGTCAAGAAACTTTTCGGCGCCCAGATCGAACCCAAAACCGGCTTCAGTCACCACAAAGTCCGAAAATGAAAGTCCCATTTTGGTTGCCAGCACCGAATTTGTTCCCTGTGCAATATTGGCAAAGGGTCCACCGTGAATAATCGCCGGATTTCCTTCCAGTGTCTGCACCAGATTGGGTTTTATGGCATCCTTCAAAAGAGCGGCCATGGCGCCCTGTGCATTCAGGTCGCGTGCATATACGGGCTTTTTTTCCATGGTAAATCCCACAAAAATATTTCCGAGCCGCTCCTTCAGGTCTTTAAAATTTTCTACGAGACATAAAATGGCCATAATTTCGGATGCAGCCGTGATATTAAACCCGGTTTCCCGGGGAATGCCCGAGGCAGTACCTCCCAGTCCCACAATGGTTTGACGTAAGGAGCGGTCGTTCATATCCATCACCCGTTTCCAGTGAACGGTACGTGGATCCAGATTGAGCGAATGGCTGTTGTTCTGAATGTTATTGTCGATAAGCGCAGCCAGCAGGTTATTGGCCTTTTCGATGGCTGAAAAATCGCCGGTAAAATGAAGGTTTATGTCTTCCATGGGGATGACCTGAGAATGTCCTCCTCCGGTGGCACCGCCTTTAATCCCAAAAACCGGGCCCAGACTGGGTTCGCGAAGTACGACGGTGGATTGTTTTCCAATGCGGTTAAGTCCTTCGCTCAATCCGATGGATATGGTGGTCTTCCCTTCACCGGCAGGCGTGGGAGAGATGGCCGATACCAGCACCAGTTTCCGGTTCTTTATTTTTTCAGGATTTATAAGCTTCAGCGGAAGCTTGGCTTTGTATTTTCCGTATAATTCCAGATCGTCAGCTGCAATCCCCATTTTTTGAGCGATCTCTGTAATGGGTTTGATCCGGGCTTTTTTGGCTATTTCAATGTCGGTTGGCATGATTTTGTTTTTTTGTTTTTATTGTTGTATCTGATTTAATTCAGATATGAAGATATGCAGAATAATTCGGGTCAGCAAAGTAACAATTTTCAATGATCAATTATCAATGATCGATTATCAATGAACAATGACCAATTAGATAGAATGTAAGAAGGTGGGTTGGTAAAAGAGTTGGAAGTTACCAATGACGATGATCAATGACCAATTATCAATGATCATTTTAATCGGGAAATCAAAACGTTGCGCACCAACTGCCCGAAGGGCAGCGATACATAAATTCCGGATCATTCACTATTCGTGTTTTACCCGGTTAGAAATAATTGTTTAGCCTCCTGATCATTCAGGCAACATCCCGGCTGATGTCCTTGCCAAAGGCAGAATAACCTTAAAGACACTACCCTTTCCCAATTTACTCTCCACACGGATTTCACCTTCCTGCTTTTCCACAAACTCTTTACACAGAAGTAATCCAAATCCGCTTCCCAACTCGTTTTCAGTCCCGCTTCCTGATATCTGTTCCGAAATATCCCACAGATGTTTCTGCTGTTTTTTACTCATCCCAATCCCATTATCGGCGACGCTGATTAAAGCTTTATCCATGTCGGTATCCACCAAAACCTTAACTTCTCCTCCACGCCCGGTAAATTTTATGGCATTCGAAAGAAGATTTCTGATAATTGTTTTAAGCATAAAACGATCGGCCGTCACAATGGGATTGTTGGTGTGGTCAGAAAAGAGAATTTCAATATTCTTCCGGTCACCCTGATTTTTCAGCAAGTCAATAACTTCTGCACACACCGCGTTTAAGTTCACTTCTTTCAAATCAGCAGTTAACTTTCCGGATTGCGAATTGGCCCATAACAACAAATCTTCAAGGAGATTATAGGTTTGAAGGGCAGCATTAAAAATTTGGGATATTTGTATTTCAATCTCTTCGGCACTGTAGGATTCCAAATCGGCCAGCAACAATTCGGAAAACCCTATGATTGTACTAAACGGATTCCTTAGATCATGCGCAATAATTGAAAGAAATTTATCTTTTGAAGCATTTGCCTGTTTCAGCTTATTTTGTTGCCGGACAAGCGTCTTAGTCTGATTATCAATCTTTTCCTGACGCTCTTTGAGCATGATGTTAATATTGGTCAACTGCATTTTTTGGCGCTCCAGAACCTCATTCTGATGCCTGATTTCTTCTGTTCGTTCATCCACCAGCCTGTTGAGTTTGCGAACCCTTCTCGTTTTAAACCAGAAAAAAGCTGCCAAAATCAAAATCCCAAAAAACACAAGCATTGCATAAAACCAGAAGGTTTTCCAGAACGGCGGAAGAATTATAATATCCATTTTTCGCTGCTCTTCACCCCATACGCCATCTACTTTACACTTAATCTTAAAGACATATTCCCCGGGATTCAGATTGGTATAGGTTGCTTTGCGGTTTTTGCCCACATAATACCAGTCTCTGTCAAAATTTTCAAGCATATAGGCATATTCAATGTCCTTAGAGAAGCTATAGTTCAATGCAACATAATCCAATGAAAATACCGAATACCGCCATGGAATTTCAATGCGATTGGTTTCTGATACGGATTTGGTTAATACCGGGTATTCCCCGTTAATTGCAACAGACTGATTAAATATTTGCAGATCAACAATTACAACAGGTGGATGATCAACATCCACTTCAATACTATCGGGATGAAACCGGTTAAAACCGTTAATTCCACCAAAATATATAAATCCGTCCCGGTCTTTAAATGAAGCACCCCTGTTAAACTCTACATCCTGAAGCCCGTGCGATCCGGTAAATTTCCGGATGTCTCCTGTTTCCGGATTAAATAAAATGATCCCGTTATTGGTGCTGATCCACAAATTATTCCGGTCATCTTCCTCAATCCCCACTACTCTTTTTACCGAAAAACTGTCGCCCAATGAGTAAGACTGAAAAGTAAGATCGTCTGCATCCAACTTATACAGCCCTTTGCTGGTACCAAACCATAAATCACCCTTATTATCCTCTAATGCATCAAAAATTTTTCCACTTCTCAGTCCGCTTATATCATCAGACAACCCCAAAAATTGTTTAAAGGTCTTGCTATTGCGCTGAAACAAATTTAACCCCCCACCATTGGTTCCCACCCAAAGCCGGTCATATTTATCCTCAGCAATAACGGTAACATAATTATTACTGATGTATTGATCACCGTCAAAAACATTGTTGAAATGAGAAAAAATCCCTGATGTATAATCGAATAAATTAAGTCCTCCTCCAAAAGTTCCAATCCATAATTTACCCTCAGAATCCTCATATAAAATTGAAACATTAATATTATTTATTCCGGAAGTGTCTGACGGATCGGCTATAAACCTTTTAAAATTACAAGATTCAAAATCATACAAATTCATACCTCCTCCGTATGTTCCAACCCACATATTGTTTTTTGAATCCTGATATATGTCAAGCACAAAATCTTGGCCCAGGGTAGTTTGGTCATTCCGTTTGTACATGAATGTTCGAAAAAAATTGTCATCCTGATTTAGAATATCAATTCCGCCCCCGTCGGTTCCCACCCATATGTTCCCCATATAATCCTGCTCAAAGGATGTCACATTATTATGAGTAAGGCTATTGTCAATATTTCTAATCCTGAAGTGCTCAAACGTATTGAAGCTTTTAAAGAAAACATTCACCCCGCCTGCGAATGTTCCTGCCCAAATATTACCTTCCGGGTCCTTATACAATGAGTATATCGAATTGTTATTAAGACTCTCCGAATCAATATTATCACTCAGAAGAACATCAAATTTGTCATTGACAGGATCATAAACACTAATACCTCCGTTCTCGGTTCCAAACCACATATTGCCGTTATCATCCTCTACAATGCCTCTCACAGCATAGGCACTAATGCCATTCGGATTTTCCGGATCGTACATAAATCTGGTAAAATCTTCCGTCTCTATATTATAACGACTCACTCCACCATCAAGGGTGCCTATCCAGATATTCCCGAAAGAATCTTCATAAAATACATAAACACTATTTCCGGAAAGAGAATTACTGTCATCCGGATTATGTTTAAAATGTTTAAACTTACCAGTCTTAAGATTAAATTTATCAACCCCGGCTAGATCCCAGAAACCAATCCAGATGTTGCCTTTTGAATCCTCAAGCAAAGTTCTTATTCCGTCATTTCCCAAGCTTTCCGGGTTATTTTCGTCATGTCTGATCCTTGTTATGATGTCTCTGTCCGCATTTAGCCTGATCAGCCCTCCGCCATAAGTTCCGATCCACAAATTATCATCCTTATCCTCAATAACAGATGACACATTGGAGGTGGGCATCCCTTCATCAGAGCGGGTTATTGAATCAAAACTCTCAAAGGAATCCGTTTCTCTGTTATACCGGTCCAGTCCGCCACCAAAATATCCTATCCAGAGATATCCTTCATGATCTTCATACATGGTACTGATGTCATTCCTACTCATGGATTTTTCATCCTCCGGATTATGCTCAAACAATTCAAACTCATATCCGTCATAACGATTTAAACCCCCACGTGTTCCAAACCACATAAAACCTCTCGAATCCTGTAAAATAGCCATGACATTATTCTGAACCAGACCATCCTTTGAGGTAATATGCCTGAATTTCATATAATGATTTTGTGATATTGAACTTACAGTCAACACCAATATCATTGTCAGAGTAACCCAACTCTTCATCTGCTATAATTTATTTTGTCCGGATTTTAATATTCCGGCATCTGCAATAACAAAAGTGCATTTTAAAACACGATTGTCCGATCAACCGAATTCAATTTCTTGATAAGATTTGGGAGAAGCGATTCCCGGACCTTTGATTTATGCCGATACAGGAAGTTGTAATACCGTCGTCTCCAAAAAAAATTACCAGACATCAGTGATTGAAAAACAAATAATTATACGTCGATTTTATATTAAAGTTAGCCTCTACATATGTATATCTGAATTTTAAACCATTTCGTATTCCTGCATGTTACCTAAAACACAGTATTATCCCCCACCTCACCCAAAACATAAAACACGTTAAACCGTCCAAAAGACAAATCAATTCCATCAATAAAACCGGAACCTATGTCAAAACATCATACATCCAATGCACTCATTCATTCCACATCTCCTTATCTGCTGCAACATGCGCATAATCCGGTGGAGTGGCATCAATGGAATGAGTCGGTTCTCAATAAAGCAGTACAGGAAGACAAGCTTCTCCTGGTGAGCATCGGCTATTCGGCCTGCCACTGGTGTCATGTAATGGCACACGAATGTTTCGAAGATGAAGAAGTGGCCAGCATCATGAATGAGCATTTCATCTGCATAAAAGTAGATCGTGAAGAGCGGCCCGATGTGGATCACTTTTTCATGACAGCCATACATTTAATGGGAATTCAGGGAGGGTGGCCCCTGAATGCTATTGCCCTTCCCGATGGTCAGCCATTCTGGGGTGGCACCTACTTCCCAAAAGAACAATGGATGGAGGTGCTGTCAAAAATCACCACAATGTTCAGAACCGACAGGGACAAAGTAACCCATCATGCGCATAATCTTACCACAGGCATACAACAGACCTCAATCATCACCACACCCGGCACGCCCGATCAGGATGTTACCGGAATAATAACAGACGCAATGGAAGCATGGATCCCCCGGTGGGACATGGAGTGGGGCGGATCGCAGGGCAAACCAAAATTCCCAATGCCAGTAAATCTTAAGTTCCTGATGCATCTTTACTTTTACAATCCGCATGAAACTTTCATCGATTTTACGGAAACCACCCTCGACCGCATGAGCATGGGTGGAATTTACGATCAGGTGGGTGGCGGATTTGCCAGGTACTCGGTGGATGAAAAATGGAAAGTTCCTCATTTCGAGAAAATGCTGTACGACAATGCCCAGCTTACGGAACTTTATTCCGATGCGTTTTCTGTTCTCAAAAAGGAAGAGTACCGCGAAGTGGTGCACGAAACCATCGATTTTGTGGAGCGCGAACTGATGCATCACTCCGGTGCGTTTTATTCGGCACTGGACGCAGACAGCGAAGGTGTGGAAGGCAAATATTATGTGTGGACCCGCGATGAACTGAAAAAAATCATTGGTGATGATTTCCCGATTTTTGCAGATTACTTTAACATCAACGAAACCGGCTATTGGGAAGACAATCAATATATTCTGATGCGCACTCAAAGCAATGGTGAATTTGCCGTGCTGCATAATATCGACAGGAAAACCCTAAAAGAAAAAGTATCATCATGGAAGCATAAACTCTTTAAGAAAAGAAAAAAGAGAGTGAGGCCGGGACTTGATGACAAGAGCGTAACATCATGGAATGCTCTTATGAACAAGGGATTGAGCAAGGCTTTTAAGGTGTTTGGAGACGAAAAATTCAGAAAACTGGCACTTAAGAACGGCCACTTCCTGACAAAACATATAATGGGCACCGACGGAAGTCTCCGCCACAC
>JBEPWN010000059.1:0-10036 GCA_041642395.1 Marinilabilia sp.
GTTCTGTTTTTTATATCAATGTTAAGTAATTTTGATAGTATCATTGCCAATATCTATTAAAATTGATTGATAATATGATTTTCCTGAAAGAAAATTTTATTGAAGATTATCTGATGGCACAAAAAAAAAAGTTGCCATATGAAGCAACTTTTTTCTTAGATTGGAGGCAACAAGGGGAATTTGGTCTTGTTTTTTTAAATGATTATTTGAATTTTAATCTTCAAAACTTGTGATCTCAATATAATATTCCAGACCATTATCATATTCAATATGGGTCATTAATGGCAGTGGAATATCCGGATTTACAACTGAATTCCAGACAATCGTTTCCTCTTCATCCTGATAAGTGGTTTCAATAACATAGCCTGTATATCCTGCATACTCATCTTCACCAGTAACTGAAAAGCTAATGGTATTTCCTTCGTAAGTGTAACTCCAGGTATTTCCGATTTTAATGTTCTGATTTGTGAAAGCACCAAGTAAAATGGGTTGATATAAAAATGGGCCCAAAGGTGTCATAGATATTGCTGATATGAAATTATCATTAACATCATCGTAGGTGTTGGATGTAACCGAAAAATCTTCATTGTCGATTGTTCCGGTTATTATTACTTCAGGATCTTCAATATCAATTCGGGCTGATCCCGAGGAAATCACTTCATTGTTTTGCCTTTGTTCAAAGTCATATTCGTAGGCAGTGTTTGCTTTTACTTCATATGGTTTCCAAATTTTTTCTTCTCCGTTGTCATCATCTCCATTATCGTCATCGCAAGCTGGAAGCAATGCAATGGCAAAGAAAATAAATGCAAATAAGAAAACCGGATCTTGGATATTTTTATAATTGTACTTCATGGCGAAATGTTTTTTGTGTTTGACAATTGTTTTCCTGGACTCACAAAAAAAGGAATTGTTTTTCTCAAATTAAATCGGAGATTTCAAAATGGAAAGATTTTTTAATGATAATTTCTCATCAAATTCGAGATTTTCTTGCAAAGTTCAGATAATAAATGAGTTTTAATATTTTAAATTTCAATATATGATTAAGGATAAAAATCAATAATTTAAATGAAAAATTAGCTGTGATTGAAGGATAATGAAAGGATTAGTTATTGATATCATTTGTTTTACAGTTCTTTAACGTTCATTCTGAGTTTGGTTTGTATTAGCGGCATTATCTTTGCAAAAAGAAAAATTCGAGTTTTGGAACGATCGGTTGTTGATAATGATACAAGTACAACGCCGATTAACAGGAATAAAGGAGGAAATGAGATATCACCTGGTGTATTTATGGATTTTGGTGTTGCTAATAGGAGCGATTGACTGGTTTTTGTGGCGTTTATGTAACAAAGAAGAACGGTTGAAAGGCTTTCGCAAATGGTTCGGTGTTGCTGGATTTGTGGTGTCTCCGGTATTTTTTTTAAGTGGTTTTTTTGTTTTCGGATTGTCAATTCCTCATGCCGATAGTTATCAGATTTATAATATTTTCAGCGGTTTTCTGGCCATTTTTCTTTTGATTTATCTTCCCAAGTTATTTTTTCTGATTGTATACGGAATCGGAATGTTGCCGACAACACTTCCCAGGAAACCTGCTCGCATTCGAAAACGACATTATCCACGGGTTTCACGAGCCAAATTCCTGAGTCAGATAGGTATTATTATGGCCACGGCACCATTTATTACTCTTCTTTTTGGAGTGCTGAAAGGCAGATTTGCTTTTTATACACGTCATGTAAATATTTCATTTCCTGATCTTCCTGAAGCTTTTGATGGAATTCGGATTGTTCAGATCTCTGATCTGCATCTGGGGAGTTTTGGAACCAACCGCGAACCGCTCAGGGAAGCTGTTGAATTGATCAATGCTGAAAAGCCTGATTTGGTTTTTTTTACCGGAGATCTGGTCAATAATTTTGCAGGAGAGGCCAGAGGCTGGGAGGATGTGTTGTGTAAAATAAAGGCTCCAATGGGTAAATATTCTATCCTGGGTAATCATGATTATGGAGATTATAGTACATGGCCCACACCCGAAAGAAAAAAGGCCAACTTTAAAGGTATTTTGTCTGCTAACCGGCGTATGGGCTTTACATTGCTTCGAAATGAATCGGTAAATATTGAAAAAGATGGGCAGAAGATTGCATTAAGTGGCCTGGAGAATTGGGGACATCCTCCTTTTCCTCAATACGGCGATTTGAAAAAAACATGGAGCCAGATTGGAGATGCTTCTTTTAAAATCTTACTTTCTCATGATCCTGACCACTGGGATGCTGAAGTTCGGGGTAAAAAAGATTATGATCTCACTCTTGCCGGTCATACACATGGAATGCAGTTTGGTGTGTCTGTCGGAAACATGAAATGGAGCCCTGCCCAGTATAAATTTAAACGATGGGCCGATTTATATCGCGAAGGCGATCAGTATTTATATGTCAACCGTGGACTTGGTTATCTGGGGATGCCTGCCAGGGTGGGAATGCCACCCGAAATTACTGTTCTTAACCTGCAACGGTCTCCTTTAAGAAATTAGTGTCAGTCGATTAAATCTCTATTGTTTATTGAGTTGCTTCGCAACTTTTTTCTATCCACGAAATTTTCGATATACAACCCTTCGGGCAGTTGTTTCGCAACTTGTATTTGCCCGCAGATGGCGCAAATGTCCACAGATTTGCCCTTACGGCTCAAGGTTTTGTTGTACTACCATCCCACCATTTTACCATCCCCCCATCTCATTTTCCTACCCTTCCACCTTAATAACTGCTCATTGCTCATTGATAACTGATAATTGCTCATTGCTCATTGTTGATAAGAAAACTGTTAAAGCTGGTAGCAAAAATGACTTCGTGGAAAAATGACTTGTCCATATCACGAAAGCCACCCCGGTACCCCATGCTGAAAGGGAGAACAAAACGCAATACATGAAAATCAGTTAGTAATTCAATGCCACTGGAAGAAAAGGTTGCAGAGGAATTGACCTTCTCTCTCGTTTCAGGAAACTCAAGTTCATAGGTAGAATGTGCCGCATCGAAAAAAAGATTAAGTCTGAATCTTTTTATGTAGGCCAGTCCTCCCAGTGAAACATCCGGATTCCATAATGGCATGTGGTATGTCCCTCTGAAAACATACATTTCGTCGTTGTCAATCTGATTGTAACCACGGGGAAAGCTGAGTAAATCGCCGAATCGTTGTGTTGAATTGGTTTCATCGCCTGGCAGTTTGATCTGCCAGCTATTATCAACGGAAATTGCGTGGTGCTTACCAATACCAGGTAAATGAAAGCGGCTGCTTATCGCAAATGCCTGTCCTGAATCGTAATTGCCCCAAGGCGTATGACGGTATATTACACTTGCAGTCTGTCCCCAGCGGGTACCAACATCGCGTGAGGTCCCCCTTAATTTATTATGAAAGTACAGGGAATAGTCCATGCCCCAGTAATCAAGATCCTCTTCTGTAAAATGATTGGTTTCACCGGTCTCCACCAGTTCATTGTTATTATTCTGCGTTAAAAAAGTTTGTTCATAATTCCTGTTGCTTACATTTTGCCATGATAGCCTTGTTCGTGGTTGAAGAAGACGGTTCCATTTTCCCGAACTGATATCCAATGGGATACGTATGCCTGTTTCCACTTTTACGTGATCGGTTTTTCCTGTTTGTTCGAGAGTAAATATGTCATCGTTATTAATATAAACATTATTGAACTCTTCCTTAAAATCACCCCACTTTACATCAAAATCGATGATTGGAAACCAGCCCCGGTATGTAAATCCGACATTAAACTTCTCCCTGCTTTCTGCACTGGCAGCGTTATAGCCAATTCTGGCAGCGGCTGTACCCAGCAGATTTTGACTCATCAGGGTCACTCCCGGGTATATTCCGGCATCATCAATATCCACATAAGCGGGTGCCCAACTGTGAAGGTTGATGAGATTCCATTTGCTGTAAGGCTTCACTTCAGAAATGGAAGACTTGCCAGTGGCTGATATCGAAGGTTCCTGTTGAGTGAGGTCTTCCACCAGTTGATTGGTGAGGCTGATTGCTGAAACATCTTCTTCTTCGGTCTGAAATGCGTCTGCACTCACCAGCTGGTATCCTTCGGGGGTATAATCTGCATATGCAAGAATGTCGCCAGCCGGGTTCAGTGCCGGGGATGAAGCTCCGAAACGGCTTGTTGTAACCCGGTCTGTTTTTCCTGAAGGCAAGTGGGTTCGAAATATCTCTTCGGCATGTTTTGTGGATGCTGTAAACCAGAGGTTGTCGCCATACTTTTCAGGATATTTGGGTTCATCGTAACGGGCTGTGCGTATTGTTTTCCAGTCATTACTTTTGGTGTCAAGGGTCACAATGTTTTTCCCCGAATCATTGAGTAATACAACAACCAGTTCATTTTTTTTGTCTGTCCAGGCGGGGTGAATGGGAAATGCATTTTGTGGTGTGGAAATCCGTTTTAGGACGTTGCCGGTTTCAGTGTTAAGCAAAGTGATGTAAAACTCATATTCATCTGTGGTTTCCACTGCGGCAAGAGTATTGCTGTTTTGAGACAGGGAAGGTGAGAAGTAACGGGATTCTGAGGTTAACGTAGATGTTTTCCGGGTTTGGCGGTCGAATAAACGGACAACCGAATACTCTGCATTGGGCCACCGGATATGAGGTTTTGCTTCGGTCCATGCCACCCATCTGTCGTTGGCTGTAATGGGTTCATTTTCTCTGGATCCTGTATAGGCAATGGTTTGGGGATTTTGATCAGAGGTAATTTCCACAATTCGTGTTCTTTGTCCCGGACCACTGATCTGGGCAAAGATACTGCCATCGCTGGTGATTTCAGGGTATTCCAGATTGGTATAATCATCCGTTCCTTGTGCGATGACCTTATGTTGGGATTCATTAATAGCGTCGTCGTATTTTTGCCAGCTAATTGCAAGGCTGTCAAATACATCATTGTACAATCGTTTGGGGTTCCGAAAGCCTGTTTGCCGGAGTTCTTTTCTGAAAGGAATAAGGGACCAGCTGTTGCGTCCCACATTATCAATCACATCCGACCATATTTCCGATCCATAGCGGCGACGGACTTCTGCGGTTAAATGATAACCCATTTTGTAATAATCAGGGACAAATTCTTTAAAAGAGCCCAGGTATGCTTTATCGAATCCGTCGAATCCGTATTTTGCCAATCGTGCTCTGAGTGGTTGAGTAAAAACAGGAAGTCGCCCTCTGCCGCTTTTGCTGAGAGTTGTTTCTGTAATGACGGCATCCCCTTCGATGAACCACATGGGCAGATATGCACCAAGCACTGCTCCGGTTGCCTGTTCACCCGTCAGCCATGATGCAAACCGGGTAAATCCCCTGCGCAATTTGTCAATTTGCACCACATGACGATACTCGTGCAGGGCAAGATGCTTCAGCCAATCTGTGCTGTAATTGTCCTGAGATGGATTGGGATACAACTCAATACGCCTCGGGGCCCATGATACAAAACCGTTGGAATAAGCAGAGCGTCCGTGTATCAGGATGTCTATTTTTCTTGGAGTGTGTTCAAGAGTTGCTTCAATCATGGGGGCCACACTGTCCAGATAATGTGCAAGTTCTGTGGCTGCCTGGGAAAACTCTGATGGAAAAACCATTTTAAAACGGTCGGTATCGATTTGTTCCCACTTTATTGAGGCCGGATCGGCACCCGAAGAATAATACTGGGCCTGAACGGTAAAAACGGGTATTAATAACAGGATAAAGATGGTAACAAGTGTGTATGTTTTCTTTGGCATAATTTATTTTCAAATTGGTGTCTTTCTGTATTATAAACAACAAACAAAAATAATCGTTTTATTTGGTTTGAGCTAAATAAGATGGGTTGGTAGGTCATTAGGTTAGTAGGTCATTAGGCAGTAGGTTATTAGGCCGGTAGATTGGTGGAAGGGTGAATTGGCATGGAGCATGGGGTTGGTAGGTTAGGTGGAAAAGCATGGGGCAGAGGCCATGGGCGAAGGTGAGAATGGGAGAACGGTGGAAGGGTAAGATGGTTGAAGGGCAGGGAGCATGGGGCATGGAGCAAAGGGTTGGTAGGTCAATAGATAAAAGGTTAGTAGGAAAAGCAGCAAGAGAGGGGAAGGAGCAAGGGGCATGTGGCTAAAATAGAGGAAGGGTTGGATGGTGGTCGGTTGACTTTAAGATTACTGGTGATTTTTTCCGTTATCTCAAAAATGCATTTTTATTAGTGGGTAATTTGCCTAATTTGATTCAATGTATTAATTTACATAAAAATTAAAGGTTCTGTCAATGAATGAAGTAAACGATTTTACACGCCCGGTTATCTACCAATTGCTTCCCCGTTTATTCGGAAACCGGAATCTCACTAATTTGAAAGGCGGATCTATTGAAAAGAACGGATGTGGAAAATTTAATGATATTACAGTTGCAGCGCTGCAGAGTATTTTTGACCTGGGCGCCACACATGTTTGGTATACCGGCGTCATTGAGCATGGCCAATTAACAGATTATACCGCATTTGGGATTGCTGCCGATTTCCCGGATGTGGTTAAAGGACGTGCCGGATCGCCTTATGCGATTAAAGATTACTATGATGTTGATCCGGATTTGGCGATATCGGTTCCCGACCGTATGACAGAATTTGAAAAATTGATTGAACGCACGCACCGGGTCGGACTAAAGGTGATCATCGATTTGGTACCCAACCATGTGGCCAGGCAATATGTCTCAGACCAAAAGCCCCGGGGAATAAAAGATTTAGGTGATGGTGATGATACATCGGTAGTATTTTCATCCCAAAATAATTTTTATTACCTGCCAGGCGAAGAATTTGTTTCTCCGGTATCAGAAAAAGAGGGAAGAAAATGGACTGAAGAACCGGTACGTGCAACCGGCAATGACTGTTTCAAAGCAAATCCCACGGTGGATGACTGGTATGAAACCGTTAAGCTCAATTATGGTATTCATCCTGAAACAGGAATATCTCATTTTAATCCCATACCCGATACCTGGCTGAAGATGCGGAAAATTGTATTGTTCTGGGCGTCAAAAAATATAGATGCTTTTCGATGTGACATGGCCGGTATGGTGCCCGTTGAGTTTTGGCATTGGCTTATCAAGGATGTCAAAAGAGACTTTCCTTCTTTGCAATTTATCGGGGAGATTTATGAGCCTCATCGCTATCATGAATTTTTGTTGAAGTGTGGTTTTGATTATTTGTACGACAAAGAATTATTTTACAATACCATTCGGGATATAATTACAGGAAGTCAGCCAGCCTCAAATCTTACCAATTGCTGGGTACGAACTGAAGGCTTTCATCATCAGATGCTTTATTTTCTGGAAAATCATGATGAGCAGCGCATTGGTTCCGAGTTTTTTGCAGGAAATCCATACGATGCATTGCCCGGAATGGTTGTTGCTGCCACCATGCTTCAAAATCCTTTGTTGATTTATTTCGGACAAGAATTGGGAGAATCAGGGATGGATGAAGAAGGTTTCAGTGGTATCGATGGACGCACAACAATTTTTGATTATTGGGGAATGACGCTTTTGCAACAATGGATCAATCATGGACGCTTTGACGGGGAAGGATTAAACTCTGATGCTCTTCATTTACGTGCTTTTTATAGTCGCTTGCTGAATATGGTTAACCGGGAACCGGCCATCAGAAAAGGCAGGTTTTATGATTTGATGTGGAGTAACAAGCGTAATTTGGGTTTTGATGATACTTGCATTTATGCTTTCTTCCGCTATTGTGATGAGCAGCAATTGCTGATATTGGTTAACTTTTCGGATCGTGATATTGATTTCCGGTTACTTATACCGCTTCATTTTTTTGAATTAACGGGATTGTCTGTCCGCCTATATTTCAGAGGATATGATAAGTTGGAAATGAACAGGAATATTCAGTTTCCGGCTCAGATAGCCGTTAAGGGCGGAATTGGGGGAAGGATAAAAAGACGTTCGGCCTCGGTTTATGAATTAAAGCACCAGGACAGCTGGGGAGACCTGTAATGGAGGTTGAGTGTTAATCCGATACTTTTGACTCAAAACTCTAATTGCCATGAGTTGATTATTTGAAACTGTCTGCCGGAATCAATTGGTTTTTTTTGTGATGGCACAAAGCTTGAATGATAGCGGTTGTACAATTGTTTGTTAAGAGTATTCTATTTGCTTCCAGGCACATGTTTTTGATTTGATATTGATCAGCCGGTGTGATATCTATGATGTTTTTCTTAAATTTGTGGTAGAATTTTATATTGCTGATTTATGATTGACTACTCGCAGGTTACCATCGAAAACATTGTTGTTCACCATATAGGAAGTCGCACTGAAGGGGTGCCGGTAAAATTCTCCAAAAGTCCGCTTCGGCTTTACGATGAAGAGGCAGTGGGGGATGTATTGCTTTCCTATTTTTTTAAGCCTTTTAAAACAGAGGCCTATTTTAATTTCACCGATGAAAATGAGCAGCCGGAAAACAATCCGATGTTCACAAAAATTGCGGCAGTGTTTGACAGTCCCGATAAGCTTTACGATACTTCCATTGAAGTGGCTGAACATCTATTCGAGCAGTCAAATCACCCCAAAATACGGGGTGGTGAATTTTATATGGCATGGTTCAGCAATTGTGTGGTAGATGGTGAAGTAACCGATGGAATTGGTATTTTTAAAAGTGAAAACAAGGAAACATTTCTCAAAGTGTATCTGAAAGATCAGACTTTTGAGTTGGGAACCCAGGAAGGCATCAATATTCGCAAACTGGACAAGGGATGCATTGTTTTTAATACCGAACGGGAGGCAGGATTTAAAGTTTGCATGGTTGATAATGTAAACCGGGGGCAGGAAGCTCATTTCTGGAAAGATGACTTTCTGGGACTTATGCCCCGTGAAGACAATTATTATTTTACCCGCAACTATCTGAATCTCTGTAAAGATTTTGTTACGGATGTATTCAATGACGAAAATGAGGTGCCCAAACCAGATCAGATCGATGTATTGAATCGATCTATTGACTTTTTTGATAAAAATAACAATTTTAAAAAAGAAGATTTCGAACAGCAAGTTATTCGTCAACCTGAAGTTATAGAAGCGTTCAACGACTATCGCGAGGTTTTCGAAAACGAAAAAGCACTGCCACTGAATGATAATTTTGACATATCAAAAAGTGCAGTTAAAACCGAAAAAAAACATTTTAAATCAATACTCAAACTCGATAAAAATTTCCATGTTTATGTACATGGCAAGCGCGACCATATTGAGCGTGGATTTGACCGGGATAAAGGCATGAATTATTACAAACTTTTTTTCGATGTGGAGCACTGATCGTATATGATTTATTACCTTTGATTTCAGAGGCAGGAAAATCTGTCAACGATTTTCAGTATCAAAATGAATTTAGTAATTTTTTAAACTCTATTTGATTATGGGAAAAGGAGATAGTAAAACCAAAAAAGGGAAAATGTTCAGAAAATCCTATGGCATTGCCCGGCCTGGCAATAAGAGCAAAAAGAAAAAACTCAAAGAAAAACAGAAGTAAATTTTAAGGTGAAAGGTGTCTCAAAAGAGGCACCTTTTTTAGTTGCGCGAACTTATATCACATTTTTCTACCGTTCTGTCGCCGCTCCAGGCTATTGGTAACGATGAGTTGGTGAACAATCCGAACCCCAAATGTCAACCGGTCTCAGCGCTCAAAAAACTACAGTTGGGTTTGATGCCACCCTTCCATCATTCCACCTTTTCTCCGTGCTCCATGCCTTCAACCATCCTGCCCTTCAATCATTTCACCCTTCCACCATGTCCCATATTCCATGCCTTTTCACCCTACCAACCTAATCCCCTACTAGCCTACTGGCCTACTGACCTACTGGCCTACTGACCTACTGGCCTACTGGCCTACTAGCCTACCAACCTACTGACCTACCAACCTACTGACCTACCAACCTACTGACCTACCAACCTACTAACCTACCAACCTACTGGCCTATTTCCCTTCGTAATATTTTGCTCCGGGAATTTTTTCAAGTTGTCTGAATAATTGATTGGCATTGAGCACACATGCACTTCT